>NZ_BAAILO010000377.1:0-51005 GCF_054589115.1 Cupriavidus sp. 8B
CCTCGTCTATGGCCAAGGGCCTTCCCATCTTCCCCATGACTGCATCTCCATGTTCAGTTTAGGAAGAATAGGTCTTTCTTTCTTTTGTCTCCACCCCTCCATGTCAGGATACTTGTCGCCTCCGTCTTCTTTGATGAAGCAAAATGGAGGGCGGTGTGCGACTGGAAGATGAAGCGATATACGGCCGAGCGCCGGGAGTGGGCGGTTGAGCAGATGATGCCCCCGCTTAACCGATCAATAGTGGAGTTGGCCAAGGCCACGGGGATCACGACAGTGACCTTGAGGACGTGGCGCGAGATGGCGAGAGCTGCAGGAAGAATTGTGCCGGGTGACGGGAAGCAAAGTGATCAATGGTCCAGTGTGGACAAGTTTCGCGTGGTGCTCGAGACGGCGCCGCTGAGCGAAGCGGAGCTGTCTGAATACTGCCGGTTGAAGGGCATTCTGCCGGAGCAGATCCAGGAGTGGCGTGCGGCGTGCGAGCAGGCCAATGCGTCGGCCCCGGCCAAGCGTACCTTGGTGCAGCGTCGGGAAGACGAAGCGGCGCGCAAACGCGTGCGTGAACTGGAGCGCGAGCTCAAGCGCAAGAATGCGGCGTTGGCGGAAACGGCAGCGCTGCTGGTTCTGCAAAAAAAAGCCGCAGCGATCTGGGGACGGGACGAGGAAGACTGATCAGCACCCCGGATCGCTTTGAAGCCATACAGTTGATCGATGAAGCGGTGAGCGCGGGGGCGCGACAGGAGTTGGCCTGCGAGGCGCTTGGGTTGACCGAGCGGACCTTGCAGCGCTGGCGGCATGCCCCAGCCGACAGGCGGCCCGAGGTGCGTCGTGACGCGCCCGCCAACAAGCTCAGCGAAGCGGAACGGCAGGCGTTGCTGACGGCGGCAAATCAGCCTGGCTACGCCAGCCTGACGCCGCACCAGATCGTGCCGAAGCTGGCGGACGAAGGGATCTACCTGGCGTCGGAATCGACGTTCTACCGAGTCCTGAAGGCGGCTGGCCAAGGCCTGCGGCGTGGCCGCAGCAAGGCCCCGAGCGCGCGTCCGCTGACGACGCACCGGGCCGAAGGTCCGAACCAGGTGTGGTGCTGGGACATCACTTGGCTACCGACCACAGTCAAGGGACGGTTCTTCTACTGGTACATGATGAAGGACATTTACAGCCGCAAGCTGGTGGCCAATGAGGTGCATGCAAGCGAGTCGGCCGAGCACGCCAGTCGTCTGCTGACACACGGTTGCTTGCGCGAGCAGACGGCGGGCCGCCCGCTGGTGCTGCACTCGGACAACGGCACGGCCATGAAGGGGGCGAGCATGCTGGCAACGATGCATGACTTGGGTGTGGTGCCGTCCTACAGCCGGCCGAGGGTGAGCAACGACAACGCCTATGCCGAAGCGTTGTTCCGCACGGCGAAGTACTGCCCGTTGTGGCCGGAGCGCCCATTCGAGAGCCTGGAGCAAGCGCGTGCCTGGGTACTGAGCTTTGTGCGCTGGTACAACGACGAGCACCGCCACAGCAGCCTGAAATACGTCACGCCAAACCAGCGACATCAGGGCAAAGCGACCGCCCTGCTGGCGCAGCGCACGGCGCTGTATCAGGCCGCGCGAGCCCGGAATCCGCAGCGTTGGGCCGCGGGCATCCGTAACTGGCAGCTAGCCGATGTCGTGTACCTGAACCCGGAACGAGCACAGCAAAACGTGGAGGACCACAAGAAAGCAGCGTAACGGCTGAGGCGACAATTACCTTGACACACGCCGCCACCCTCAAAGAAAACTAACGAAAAGAAAGCCGCCCTGCCGGGAGCAGAGCAATAAGGCTGTTTTTGCCTCTGTGGTTGCGTCGTACGGCCCCGAGTGTTGGCTGGCGTGCCTTACCGGCTTTAGGGTCATCTCAACTGCATGACCCATGGGTATCGTGGTGCGGCCCCTGACCTCGCGTGCGGTGATCATTCCCACATCTGCCGTTCGCGGTTCGAAGGGCCGCGATGCTCCCCACGTTGCTGGTTTCGTGGTTTTGTCTCTGGCGGCGAATGCCCGGCCATTTGATGCCCTGCCGTACCGGCGCTGCTGGCGCCTTGCTCTCAGCGCCCCTGGTTTCGTGGTGGGCGCCGTGGCCCGTCCGCGAGGGTCACGCTCGAACATCACCGCGCCTGCCCTCCGAGACAAAACCACGAAACCAGCCACACCCGAAACGGCGCAGCCCCTCGCGCCGCGAACGGCAGATGGTCGAACGCGCACCGCACACGAGGTCAGGGGCCGCGCCACGTAACCCATGGGTCATGCAGTAGCGATGTCCTTTGGGCCGGTGGGACACGCCAGCCAACACTCAGGGCCGTACGACGCAACCACCCCCATCGAACAGCCTTATTGCTCTGCTCCCGGCAGGGCGGCTTTCTTCTCGTTAGTCTTCTTTGCCGCGCAAAGAAGAGTGACCGGCAGCCCCCGCAGGGGGATGTCGTATGGCACTTGGGTCCAAAAACCAACGCCGCCCAAAGAAGCAGCAAAAGACCCGCGCATGGAGGCACGTGGGTCCAAAAACCAACACCGCCCAAAGAAGCAGCAAAAGACCCGCGCATGGAGGCACGTGGGCCCAAAAACCAACACCGCAAACATCACATCCCAAGCCCACATCAAGCGCCAATTGTTTGCCGCCCCCAGCACCCCACCCCCTAACCGCGTAAAATCTCCAATTAGCCGTGCGCCCGCAGCCATACCTAAAAATCCCCCGGACCCCGCAAGGCCCACCGGATGCCAAGATGGCTGCAAAAAAATTAGCACGACCGTTCACAAAATTCCGTTTCGCGGATACTATAGCCTTCGACGGGCTGGAAACATCATGAAGGTGCTCGACCTGCGCTGCGCGCAAGACCATCGTTTCGAGGGCTGGTTTGCTTCGGAGGACGACGCGCAATCGCAGATTTCGCAAAATCTCGTCCAATGTCCGGTCTGCGAAGACCATGCCATCACCCGGTTGCCCAGCGCGCCGCGCCTGAATCTCTCGGGAGCGGCCGCCGCGCCGGCGGGCAAGCCGGCCGGGGCGAAGGCCCCTGCGGCGCCGGCAACACTGCAGTCGCTTTACCTGAAGGCGGTAAAGCAGGTGCTGGCGCAGACCGAGGACGTGGGCGAACGCTTTGCCGAAGAGGCTAGGCGCATGCATTACGACGAAGCGCCGGAACGCGGGATCCGCGGAACGGCTTCGCCGGATGAAGTGCAGGCGCTTGCCGACGAAGGCATCGATACTTTCCAGCTCGTGGTGCCGGATGCGCTCAAGCAGACGGCTCACTGAATAGCGTCCTGTGCCCAAGGCAGTGTTCTTGCCGGCGCATGACGCGCTAGCTAGAACAATTTGCCGGTCTCACACCGGCATCACTGGAGACGGGCATGGATCTCAACTATTCGGCGTCCGACGATGCCTTCCGCGCCGAAGTGCGCGGCTGGCTGGAGGCCAACCTGCCGGCGGAAATCAGCAGCAAGATTCTGAACCACCGCCGCCCCAACCGCGACGACCTGGTGCGCTGGCACAAGCTGCTGGCGGGCCGCGGCTGGTCCGCGCCGCACTGGCCGGTGCAGTACGGCGGCACGGGCTGGAACGCCACGCAGCGCCATATCTGGGACGAGGAAAATGCCCGCGTCGGCGCGCCCGGCGTGCTGCCCTTCGGCGTGGCCATGGTCGCGCCCGTGATCATGAAGTACGGCAGCGAAGCGCAGAAGGACTACTACCTGCCGCGCATCCTGGATTGCACCGACTGGTGGTGCCAGGGTTACTCCGAGCCGGGCTCGGGTTCCGATCTGGCGTCGCTGAAGACCCGCGCTGAACTCACCTCCGACGGCAAGCACTACATTGTCAACGGCCAGAAGACCTGGACCACGCTCGGCCAGCACGCCGACATGATCTTCTGCCTGGTCCGCACCGATCCCGAAGCCAAGAAGCAGGAGGGCATCTCCTTCCTGCTGATCGACATGAAGACCCCGGGCATCACCGTGCGCCCCATCATCATGCTCGACGAAGAGCACGAAGTGAATGAAGTGTTCTTCGACAACGTCGAGGTGCCGGTGGAGAACCGCGTGGGCGAGGTAAACCGCGGCTGGACCTACGCCAAGTACCTGCTTGGCCATGAGCGCACCGGCATTGCCCGCGTGGGCAACTCCAAGCGCGAGCTGGGCTTCCTCAAGCGCGTTGCCAAGCAACAGCAAAAGAACGGCCGCCCGCTGCTGGAAGATCCGTTGTTCGGCGCCAAGGTTGCTGCGCTGGAAATCGAGTTGATGGCACTGGAACTGACCGTGCTGCGCGTGGTGTCGAGCGAGAGCGCCGGCAAGGGCCCCGGCCCCGAGGCTTCGATGCTCAAGATCAAGGGCACCGAGATCCAGCAGATGCTGACCGAGCTGATGGTGGAGGCTGTCGGCCCCTACGCGCAGCCGTTCGACACCGCCTACCTGGAGTGCGAACACGAGCACGCGGTGACCGGCTACGACGATGCCGCGCCGCTGGCCGCTTACTACTTCAACTATCGCAAGACCTCCATCTACGGCGGGTCCAACGAAATTCAGAAGAACATCATCAGCCAGATGATCCTGGGGCTGTGAGGAGACACGCGATATGAACTTCAATCTCAGCGACGAACAGAAGCAACTGGCTGACGCCGTCCACCGCTTCATCGATAAAGACTACGATTTCGAAACCCGCAAGAAGGGCATCAAGGCCGAAGCCGGCCATAGCGATGCCGCCTGGGGCGCGCTGGTCGAGCTCGGCCTGACCGCGCTGCCGGTGCCGGAAGCGCAGGGCGGTTTCTCGGGCACGCCCGTCGACATGATGGTGGTGATGCAGGAACTGGGCCGCGGCCTGGTGGTCGAGCCATACTTCGCCACCGTGGTAGCCGCCTACGCGCTCAAGCTGGCCGGCGGCCAGGACGCGCTGCTGGAGCAGGTTGCCGGTGGCGAGCTGAAGCTGGCCACCGCCTTCAACGAGCCGCATGCCCGCTATGCGCTCAACGACGTGCGCGTGACCGCCAAGGGCGGCAAGCTCAACGGCCGCAAGGTCGTGACCATCCACGGCGCGCAAGCCGGCAAGCTGGTTGTGTCGGCCCGCACCAGCGGCGCCGATGCCGATACCAATGGCATTTCGCTGTTCCTGGTGGACCCGAAGGCGGCCGGCGTCGGCATCACCGACTACCGCACCATCGATAACCTGCGCGCTGCCGATATCACCTTCAAGGATGCACAGGGCGAGTTGCTGGGCACCGAGGGCGCGGCGTTTGCGCTGATCGAGCAGGTGGCTGACTACGCCGCCGTGCTGCTGTGCGCTGAAGCCGTTGGCGTGATGGACACGCTCAACGCCGCCACGCTGGAGTACGCCAAGACCCGCCAGCAGTTCGGCGTGCCGATCGCGCGCTTCCAGGCGCTGCAGCACCGCATGGTGGAGATGTTCATCCACGCCGAGCAGTCGCGTTCCATCACGCTGCTGGCCGCCGCCAAGTTCGACGAGGCCAGCCCGGAAGAACGCCGTCGCTTTGCCTCCGCGGCCAAGGCACGCGTGGGCCAGGCGGCTCGCTCGGTCGGCCAGGAAGCCGTGCAGATCCACGGTGGCATGGGCGTCACCGATGAACTGCCGGCGGCGCACATGTTCAAGCGCCTGACGCTGATCAACACCACCTTCGGGGATGTCGATCATCACCTGTCGCGCTTTGCGGCGCAACCTGGCTTCCTGGAAACGGTCTGATCCAGGTGGCATCAAAGAACCGCGCCGGTTGTTCCAGGCGCGGTTTTTTGTTATGTATGGATCTCGTGTTTTGCAGTGCGTTTCGCGTGTCCCGTATTCACTGATTCCCCGTTGACGGAGCGATTCATGTCCACCCTGTATTTCGAAGACTTCGCCGTCGGCAGCAAGCGCGACCTCGGGTCCCACCTGGTGACGGAGGAGGAGATCCTGGCCTTCGCCCGCCAGTACGATCCCCAGCCTTTCCACGTCGACAAGGAAGCCGCGCAAAAAAGCATCTACAAGAATCTCATCTCCAGCGGCTGGATGACCTGCTCGATCATGATGCGCCTGCTGGTGGATAACATGACCTCCAAGGCGGCCAGCATGGGCTCGCCCGGCGTGGACGAAATCCGTTGGCTCAAGCCGGTTTATGCGGGCGATACGCTGAGCGTGTCGCTGGTGGTGCTGGATGCGCGCGCATCCTCGTCCAAGCCGGACCGCGGCGTGGTGCACACCCAGTGGGAGGCCACCAACCAGCGCGGCGAACTGGTCTGCACCGTCAAGGGCATGGGCATGTACGGACGGCGGCCTGCCTGATGCGCCAAAGCCGCTTGATATAACGGTGGTGTTTACTCCCTCCCCCAGCCCCTCCCGCACGCGGGAGAGGGGAGCAAGGCATCACCCCCGACTGAACCCCGGCCATCCCGGCCAGCACAACAACAACAAGGAGACACCATGCGCACCATCGCTTCGCTCGAAGAACTGGAAAGCCTGCAGGGCCAGGAAGTGGCCATCAGCGACTGGATCGAGATCACCCAGCAGCAGGTCAACCAGTTCGCCGAAGCCACCGGCGATCATCAATGGATCCACGTCGACGTGGAGCGCGCCCGCCGCGAATCGCCGTTCGGCGGGCCGGTGGCGCATGGCTTCCTGACCTTGTCGCTGCTGCCGGCGTTCATGCACAACGCGATCGACATGCCCGGCGTGAAGATGGGCGTCAACTATGGCCTGAACCGCGTGCGCTTTACCGCGCCGGTGCCGGTCGGCAGCCGCTTGCGTGCGCGCGTGAAGCTGCTATCGGTGGAGCGCCTGGAGCCGCTGCCGAACGCGCCCGCGCTGGTCGGCGCCCAGTCCAACTGGGAAGTCACGGTGGAGCGCGAGGGCAGCGAGCGCCCGGTATGCGTGGCGGAATCCATCAGCCGCCGCTACTCGTAATGCAGGCGGGGCGCCGCCACACCAGGGTGCGCGGCGGCCCGCGCCGCTTCTTTATCGGCGCTGGTCATGCGGGCGCCATTTCAAGGTGACCTACATGCCCGGCAGCGCAAGCGATCTCGGCGATCTCGGCAAGTCCATGCTCAAGGCGGGCTCGCTCTATCTCTGGGAGATCGTGCGCTGCTGCGTTGCCGGGCTGGTCCTCAGCCTGATCGCATTCACGCTGGTGGCCAAGGGCAGCGCAGGGATGAGCTGGCCGCTCGCGGCGGCTGCGGCGGTGTTATTGATCGGTTTTCCCATAGCTTATTTCGTGGTTGGCCAGCAGCGCGCGCTCGACCGTGTGCTCGGCACGCTGGCGAACGCGCATGGCGAGCGCTTCTACGACGCCACGCTGGGGCGCTTCGTCGACTCGCTGCAAGCGCAGCAACCCGGCGCCCTGGCCAGCCTGCTTGCCAAGCCGCAAGCATTGACGGCCCGCTTGCGCGATTTTCTCGAGGACAGCGAGCGCATGCCCCGGCTGGCGCGCCGCGTGGCGCTGCATCTCTCGGACAAGGTGATTGCGGCGGTGCCGTTTGCCGGGCTGGCTGCGCAGGACGCGCCGGCGGCCTTGCGCACGGCTGCCGTCAACGCGCTGCAGGACCAGTTTGACGCGTCGTGGCAGCCGTTCCTGATCGTTGCCGCGGGCCAGGCCGCCGCAGCCGGCGCGGCCTGGTGGTGGCTGTCCCGCTAGGCGCAGCTCAGGCCGGCGAGCGCGCGGCCGCCATGTCTTGGGGCGAGGCCGCCAGCGCCTTTGCGGAACGCTCGGGATTGAGCCAGCACAGGCCAATCACACCGCTGGCCAGCAGTAGCAAAGCATTGATCGTGAAGCCCACTTCGAAGCCCCCGTTCATGCCATGGCGCTGCACCAGTTGCCCCACCACCGCCGGTGCCAGGATGCCGGCCAGCGTGATCAGCGCCGTGTGGATGGACAACACGCTGCCGCGCTGGCCCTCCGGCACGATCTGCGCGAGCATGGCTGGCGTCAGTGCGAACGCCACGGGTGGCAGGCATGCCGCTACGGCAATCAGCAAGGTCTTGGGCACCGGCGCCAGCGTGATCGACGCGATCGCCAGGTACACGCCGCCGCCTGCCAGCGCGGCCACCGAGATGACCGCGCCACGCGCGAGCCGCGACGATGCGCCCGCGCGCAGCATGCGCTGCGACAACCAGCTAAGGATCAGCGTGACGGGCATGGCCGAGGCCACGATGGCCGCATACCAGCGCCCGGTGGTGACCGGGTCGAAGCCCAGGCCCTTTTCCAGGTAGGCGGGCAGCCAGGTCAGCCCCAGCGCCAGCGCCCAGTACGCGCAGAAGCCAACGGCCAGGCAGGCCAGCACGGTCGGGTCGCGGAAGATGCGGCGATAGGGCTGGCGCACGGGCGTGGCCACGGTGCCGGCGCGTGGCGCGCTTGCCTGCGACAGCGGTCCCTCGCGCCCCACGCAGAGCCACATCGCGCTCCACGCCATGCCGATGCCGGCCAGGATCATGAAATTGGCGCGCCAGCCCCATCGTATCGTCACCAGTGGGATCAGCAGTCCCGCCAGCAGCAGGCCCACGGTGGCCCCCTGGTTGATCATCGCCACCGGCAGGTTGCGCTTGTGGTCCGGAAACCATTTGAATAGCGCATGCACGGAGATCGGGAAGGCCGGCCCCTCGGCCGCGCCAAGCAGCATGCGGCACAGCAGGATGGTCATGGCCGATCCCGCCAGCGCCAGCGGGACCTGCAGCACGGCCCACGCCAAGCCCATCGCCAGCAGCAGCCAGCGCGTGGCCACGCGATTGGACAGAAAGCCGACCAGCACGGTGGATAGCGAGAACAGCCAGAAGAAGCTGCTGGCGATCAGGCCGAACTCGGCCGGCGCAAGCTTCAGGTCCGCCATCAGCGGCACCGCGACCATGCCCAGCACGATCTTGTCGAGGAAGTTGATCAGCGAAAGCCAGGTCAGCATCGAGGCCATGGCCCAGGCGCTGCGTGGCTGGTAGGTCGGAAGTGTATTCATCGGTCAGCCTCAGGATCGGTTCAACGTGTCGGCTTGGTGTGCGCTTGTGCTGGTGGTCGCTCAGTCCAGGTGCTGCTCGATCAGTGCGAGCAGGCGCTCGGGTTGCTCCAGCATCACCAGGTGCCCGCTGTCGATCTCCGCGTAGCTGGCGTCGCCAAGCGCCTCGGCAAGCGCGCGGCAATGCGCCGGCGGCACCATCTGGTCGTGGCGCATGCCGATCACAAGCGTGGCGGCGCGGATGCGTGCCAGCAGCGGTGTGATGTCGATGGTGGCGTCGAGCGCGGCCTGGCGGTCGCTGCCGGGCGCCAAGCCTGCGCCGAAACGCCGCAGGATGCCCTCGACGGTGGCGTCGTCCATGGGTGCGATGAAGTGCTCCGATACGCCGTTGAGCAGGATCATGCGCGCCAGTTGCTTGCGGTCCGACTGCGCCAGCGACTGCCACAGCGCAAACAGCAGGCGCATGCGGCTATCGGTGCGCGCCCAGGCGCCGAACACCACCAGGCGCCGCACGCGCTCCGGCATCAGCGCAGCCGCGGCGGCGGCCACCACCCCGCCAAGCGAATAGCCGACCAGGTCCACGGGCGCATCGCCCGCAAGCGCCATGCAGGCGCGCACCTGTCCCACCAGCGCATCGAGCGTCAGCGGCCCGCCGTCGTCGCGGGTTTCGCCGGAGCCCGCAAGGTCCAGCGCCAGGCAGCGCCTGCGCTGCGCGAGCCCGGGCAGCAGCGCGGCCCAGTTGGTCTCCGCGCTGGAACTGGTGCCGTGCACAAGCAGGGTGGGGCGGCCGGTGCCGGCCTCGATCAGGCTGGTCTGGATGGGTTCCGACGCGATGGCCAGACGTTGCATGGCGAACTCCATAGGCTTCTCCTGGCGGGCTGGTTTGGCAAAATGACGCGGCAGGCTTACTGGGCAGTGGTGCCGCCATCGACCGTGAACTGCGAGCCTGTGATGTAGCGGCCCTCGTCGCTGGCGGGGCAACGCTATGACGGCTTGCCGGCGTGGCGCAGCACAAAGTGCCCCCAGTCCGGCTTGCGCGTCTTCCACCAATAGGCGGTGGCATGGCTCGACCAGTTGTTGATGACCCTGCCGCTCGCCGACTTGTACCAACTGCTGCACGAGCCGGCCCACGCGGTCTGGCCGATGGCCGCCTGCAATGCCTGGTTGAAGCGCGTCACCACCTCCGGGCGCACTTCCATGGAGGCGAAGCGCGCTGAGCGGCAGGCCTGGATGCACTGCAGGACATAGCGCGCCTGGCACTCGAGCATGAAGATGATGGAGTTGTGGCCCAGGTTGGTATTGGGGCCGTACAGCACGAACAGGTTGGGAAATCCCGGCGCCGTCATGCCCAGATGGGCCTCGGGATCCTCGCGCCACTGATCGGCCAGGGTGCGTCCATGGCGGCCGTGGATGCGGATCGGCGCGAGGAAGGAGCGGGCGTCGAAGCCGGTGGCGAAGATGATGGCGTCGGCCGGATGCCTGGCGCCGTCGGCGGTGACCACGGCGTCGGCGTCGACGCGGGCGATGCGGGTGGTCTCGACCTGGACGTTAGGCCGCTTGAGCGCCTGGTAGAAATCGTCGGATATCAGGATGCGCTTGCAGCCGATCGGGTAGTCCGGCGTGAGCTTGGCGCGCAGCGCGGGGTCGGCAATCATGTGCGCCAGGTAGCGGCGCGCCAGCGTTTCCAGTTCCCGGTTGCGCCCGCTGTCCCGTTGCATGCGCCCGAAGCGCAGCTCACGCTGCAGGTAGAGGTGCCAGCGATGCAGCCGCGCCGTCCACGGGTGACGCCCGAAGCGCGCCTGTTGCTCGGCGGTATAGGCCTCGCCGTTGCGCGGCAGCACCCAGTTGGCGCTGCGCTGGAACACCGTCAGCTTGCCCGCTTCCGGCGCGATGCGTGGAATGAACTGCAGCGCGCTGGCACCGTTGCCGATCACCGCGACCTGCTTGCCGCGCAGGTCGGCGTCATGCCGCCAGCGCGCGCAATGGAAGGCCGTGCCGGCAAAGCTGTCCAGCCCCGGGATGTCCGGCGCCAGCGGACGGTTGAGCTGCCCGGTGCCGCTGACAAGGATGCGCGCGGCGATGGTGTCGCCGTTACCTGTGCTCACCTGCCACAGGCAGGCGCCTTCGTCGTAGCGTGCCTCGGTGACCTCGATGCCGAAGCGGATATGCCCGAGCAGCCCGAAGCGCTCGGCGCAATGCTGCAGGTAGCGGTGTATCTCCGGCTGGGGCGAGTACGCGCTGGACCAGTCCGGCTTGGGCGCGAACGAAAAGCTGTAGAGATGGGAGGGGATGTCGCAGCCGCAGCCCGGGTAGGTGTTGTCCCGCCAGGTGCCGCCTACCGTGCCGGCCTTCTCCAGGATGACAAAGTCATCGATGCCGGCCTGCTTGAGCCGGATGCCCATGCACATGCCGGCCACGCCGGCGCCGATGATGACGATCTGGTCCGCGCCGGGCGTCGTTGACGCTTTCAATGGGCTGTCTCCATCGTGCTTTTACTTGGTAGTTGCGGCTCATCCGGCAACGCCGTGGCGCGCAATCGAGAGGCCACCATAGTGCCGATTCCGGATTCGGGCAAGTCACGGCGCAACATACGCACCGCCATGTGCCCCAATCTGAGTCAGCCGGCGGCGGCGCACAGGCTTGGTGCGTGACGCTTGCGCACTATCGTGGTGCGATGTGCGGCATTGCGACCGCTGAAGGCTCGCCAGACCGTGTGCACAGCCATGTATACAAGCTTGTATGCCATGGCATGCTAGTTGCAGAAGGTGTACCCGGGGTGCGTTGTTCCTTTATCCAACACGACAATCTGGGAGCTGCAATGAAAAGACGTGACATGCTGAAGCTGTCGGCGGTAGCCGCCGCGGCCTTGTTTGCAACGGCAGGCGTGAGCCCGCTGGTAATGGCGCAGTCCAAGGAACCGATCAAGATCGGTATCCTGCATTCGCTGTCCGGCACCATGGCCATTTCCGAGACTTCGCTCAAGGACGTGGCGCTGATGACCATCGACGAGATCAACAAGAGCGGCGGCGTGCTTGGCCGCAAGCTTGAGCCGGTCGTGGTCGATCCCGCTTCCAACTGGCCGCTGTTTGCCGAGAAGGCGCGCCAACTGATCACCAAGGACAAGGTCGCCGTCACGTTCGGCTGCTGGACCTCGGTGTCCCGCAAGTCGGTGCTGCCCGTTTATGAAGAGCTGAACTCGCTGCTGTTCTATCCGGTGCAGTACGAGGGCGAGGAGATGTCCAAGAACGTCTTCTACACCGGCGCGGCGCCCAACCAGCAGGCCATTCCCGCGGTGGAATACCTGATGAGCAAGGAAGGCGGCGGCGCCAAGCGTTTCTTCCTGCTCGGCACCGACTACGTCTACCCGCGCACCACCAACAAGATCCTGCGTGCCTTCCTGAAGAGCAAGGGCGTGGCGGACAAGGATATCGAAGAGGTCTACACGCCGTTCGGCCACAGCGACTACCAGACCATCGTCGCCAACATCAAGAAGTTCTCGCAGGGTGGCAAGACCGCGGTGATCTCCACCATCAACGGCGACTCCAACGTGCCCTTCTACAAGGAGCTGGGTAACGCCGGCCTGAAGGCCAAGGACGTGCCGGTGGTGGCGTTCTCGGTGGGCGAGGAAGAACTGCGCGGCATCGACACCAAGCCGCTGGTGGGCCACCTGGCCGCATGGAACTACTTCATGTCGGTCAAGAACCCGGAAAACGAAGCCTTCAAGAAGCAATGGGCGGCGTGGGTCAAGGCCAACAACCTGCCGGGCGGCGACAAGCGCGTGACCAACGACCCGATGGAAGCCACCTACGTGGGCATCCATATGTGGGCGCAAGCCGTGAAGAAGGCCGGCACCACCGACACCGACAAGGTCCGCGCCGCCATGTACGGCCAGACCTTCAAGGCCCCGGACGGCTTCACCCTGACCATGGGCGAGAACCATCACCTGTACAAGCCGGTGATGATCGGCGAGGTCAAGGGCGATGGCCAGTTCACGGTGGTGTGGAAGACCCCGAAGGCCGTGCGTGCGCAGCCGTGGAGCCCGTTCATCGCGGGTAACGAAGGCAAGCCGGACAAGGTGATGTAAGCAAGGGCTCTCGCTCAGCGCTCTCTTCCTCTCTCTCTTGCCTCGTGGCTGGTGAGGGAGGGGAGGGAGCCTGGCAGTGTCTTTGCCGCTTCCCATGCTGTCCGCCGCTTCGGCGCGGTGGGCGGCAAATCGTCACGCCGATCAAGGTGACGCGCGTGCTTCGTCGCGCGCGACTCTGCAAACCTTATGCACCGACCCTTATCGTTCTCTCTCGCTTCACGGTTGCGCGCCATGCTGGCCGCGCTGCTCCTGCTGGCCGCGTGCCCGCTGTGGGCCGCGCCGCTGACGCAGGCCGACCTGAAGCCGTTGGCCGAAGACGACTTCGATGCCAAGACCGCCGCGATCACCGCGCTGACCAAGGCACCGGTGGCGCAGGCCGGCCCCATTCTCAAGGCGTTGCAGGACGATACGCTGCAATACGCGCCCGGCGTCGGCATGGTGCGCCAGGACGCAGACAAGCTGGTGGATGCGATCAGCGGCAAGCCGGTCACGGTCAAGCCCGACGTGCTCGAAGCGCTCACCCTGAACAACAGCCTGCGCGCCATGGTGGACAGTGCCGCCAGCAGCACGCTGCTGCAATCGCCCGACGCGGCGGTGCGCACGCAGGCCGTCAATACGCTGCTGGACCAGCCGGGCAGCGCTTCGCGCCCGGTGGTCGAAGCCGCGCGCAAGGCCGAGGCCGATGCAGGGCTGCGCGCGAAGCTCGATGTGATCTGGGCCAATATCGTGCTGGCCGATGGCAACCGCGACGATCGCCTCGAAGCCATCCGCATCCTCGGGCGCGACAGCAATCCGCAGAGCCGCCAGAAACTGCAGCCATTGCTGGAAAAAGATGCCGCCGGCAACTATCGCGAGCCCGACGCCGAACTGCGCGGCGCCGCGCAGCAGGCGCTCGATGCCCTGCGCGGCGACCAGCGCCGCGCCGAGCTGATCGGCAACCTCTTCGCCGGCCTGAGCCTGGGCAGCGTGCTGCTGCTCGCCGCGCTGGGGCTGGCTATCACTTACGGCCTGATCGGCGTCATCAACATGGCGCACGGCGAATTCCTGATGATCGGCGCGTACGCCACGTACATGGTGCAGGGCGTGTTCCGCGCGCACTTCGCCAGCGCGTTCGACTGGTACCTGCTGTTCGCGTTGCCGGCATCGTTCCTCGCCTCCGCCGTGGTCGGCTTCGTGCTGGAGCGGCTGGTGCTGCGCCATCTCTACGGCCGTCCGCTGGAGACGCTGCTGGCCACCTTCGGCGTGAGCCTGCTGCTGATGCAGACGGTGCGCACCCTGTTTGGCGCGCAGAACGTGGAAGTGGCCAATCCGTCCTGGATGAGCGGCGGCATCGAATGGCTGCCTGGCATGGTGCTGCCGTACAACCGCATGGTCATCATCGTGTTTGCGCTGGCGGTGGTGGCAGTGGCCTGGGCTGTGCTCAACCGCACCCGCCTTGGCCTGTTCGTGCGCGCCACCACGCAGAACCGCACCATGGCGGCCTGCGTCGGCGTGCGCACCTGGAAGGTGGACAGCTACGCTTTTGCCTTCGGCGCGGGCATTGCCGGCCTGGGCGGCTGCGCGCTGTCGCAGATCGGCAATGTCGGCCCCGACCTCGGGCAGGCCTACATCATCGACTCCTTCATGGTGGTGGTGCTGGGCGGCGTGGGGCAGCTCGCAGGCACCATCATCGGCGCCTTTGGGCTGGGCCTGATCAACAAGTTCATCGAGCCGTTCTATGGCGCGGTGCTGGCCAAGATCTTTGTCCTGGTGCTGATCGTGCTCTTCATCCAGAAGCGCCCGCAGGGACTGTTCGCGCTCAAAGGGCGCAGCGCGGAGGCATGATGAAGACTTCACCCTCGAACCATTACGCGGCGGGTTTCCGGCTGGCCGTGCCTGAGCGCCAGCCGCTGTTCTCCGGACGCAGCTGGATGGCGTTGGCTCTGATCGCGCTGGTGGTAGGCATCGGCGTGCCGGTGTGCGCGCTGCTGGTGCCCGAAGGCCATCCCATGCATCTGTCGGCCTACGCGCTGACGCTGATCGGCAAGATCATGTGCTTCGCGCTGGCGGCGATCGCGCTGGACCTGGTATGGGGCTACTGCGGCATTCTCAGCCTCGGCCACGGCTTGTTCTTCGCGCTCGGCGGCTATGCCATGGGCATGTACCTGATGCGTAGCATTGGCCGCGAAGGCGTCTACAAGAGCGACCTGCCCGACTTCATGGTGTTCCTCGACTGGAAGGAGATGCCGTGGTTCTGGCACGGCACCGAGCATCTTGGCTACGCAATGCTGCTGGTGGTGCTGGTGCCGGGCGTGCTGGCATGGCTGTTCGGCTTCTTCGCCTTTCGCTCGCGCATCAAGGGCGTGTACCTGTCCATCATCACGCAGGCCATGACGTACGCGGCCATGCTGCTGTTCTTCCGTAACGAGACCGGCTTTGGCGGCAACAACGGCTTCACCGATTTCAAGCGCATCGCCGGCTTTGCCGTGGCCGCGCCGCAGACCCGCACCGCGCTGTTCGTGCTGACGTTCTTCGCCTTGCTGGCCGGCTTCATCGCCTGCCGCTACATCGTGACGTCCAAGCTCGGCCGCGTCGTGACCGCGATCCGCGATGCCGAGATGCGCGTGATGTTTTCGGGCTATAACCCGCTTGGCTACAAGCTGTTCGTGTGGACGTTCTCGGCCGTGCTGTGCGGCATCGCCGGCGCGCTCTACGTGCCGCAGGTGGGCATCATCAACCCGGGCGAGATGTCGCCGGCCAACTCCATCGAGATGGCGGTATGGGTGGCGGTGGGCGGACGGGGCACGCTGATCGGCCCGATCATCGGCGCTTTCATCGTCAATGGCGCCAAGACCATGTTCACGGCGTACTTCGCGGAGTACTGGCTGTTCCTGCTGGGCGCGATGTTCGTGCTGGTGACGCTGTATATGCCGGACGGCGTGATCGGCCTGCTCAAGCGCCTGCGCGGCCTGCGCGCAAGCCCGCAGGCCGCGCAGGGCAACGCCGCGAATGCGCCGGCGGCCGCCACCCGCAGCGGAGGTGAAGCATGAACGCAGCACTGGGAGCACAACAGGCGGAAAGCGGTGGCACCACCGGCCTGGGCCGCATCATGGAGCCGGGCGTCATCGACGTCTCGCACGGCCCCATCCTTTACTTGGAAGACGTGACCGTGCAGTTCGATGGCTTTCGCGCGCTGAACAAGCTCACGCTGTCGATCGACCACGGCGAGCTGCGCTGCGTGATCGGGCCCAATGGCGCGGGCAAGACCACCATGATGGATGTGATCACCGGCAAGACCGGGCCGCGCAACGCCAATGTGAGCGGGCGCGTGTTCCTGGGCCAGACCATCGACCTGATGCGCATGACCGAGCCCAGGATCGCGCAGACCGGCATCGGCCGCAAGTTCCAGAAGCCCACCGTGTTCGAGCAGCACGAAGTGTGGGAGAACCTGGAGCTGGCGATGAAAGGCGACAAGCGCTGGTTCACTTCATTGCGCGCGCGCCTGGGCGCCGAAGGGCATCGCCGCATCGAGCAAACGCTGGCGCTGACGGGGTTGGAGGATGAGGCCTATCGCCCGGCCGGCTTGCTGTCGCACGGCCAGAAGCAGCGGCTGGAAATCGGCATGCTGCTGATGCAGCAGCCGCAATTGCTGCTGCTCGACGAGCCGGTGGCGGGCATGACCGATGAAGAAACCATGCAGCTGGCCAAGCTGCTCAACAGCCTGCGCGGCACCTGCTCGATGATGGTGGTGGAGCACGACATGGAGTTCGTCGCGGCGCTGGCCGGCGATGCGGGCAAGGTGACCGTGCTGGCCGAGGGCAGCGTGCTGGCCGAAGGCACGCTCGACGCCGTCAAGCGCGAGGAGCGCGTGATCGAATCCTATCTCGGCCGCTAGGCGCTGCGCACCGGATAGAAAAAAAGGGAACGAGACTATGTTGCAGGTCAATGCACTCAACCAGTTCTACGGCGGCAGCCACATCCTGCGCAACGTCACCTTCGAGGTGCCGCAAGGCAAGCTGACGACCTTGCTCGGCCGCAACGGCGTGGGCAAGAGCACCTTGCTCAAATGCCTGATGGGCGTGGTGCCGACCAAGAGCGGCAGCATCAGCTGGGCGGGGCAGGCACTGGAGAAAAAGCCGCCGTACGAGCGCGTGGCCTCGGGCCTGGCCTACGTGCCGCAGGGCCGCGAGATCTTCCCGCGCCTGACGGTGGAGGAGAACCTGCTGATCGGCGCCGCCAGCCTCAAGAGCCCGCCGGGCGTGCCGGACCGCATCTACCAGTTGTTCCCGGTGTTGCGCAGCATGCGCCAGCGCCGCGGCGGCGATCTCTCCGGCGGCCAGCAGCAGCAACTGGCGATCGGCCGCGCGCTGATGAGCGAGCCCGAACTGCTGATCCTGGACGAGCCGACCGAAGGCATCCAGCCTTCGATCATCCAGGACATCGGGCGGGCGCTGCGCCTGCTGGTGGATGAGTTCGGCATGACGGTGCTGCTGGTGGAACAGTATTACGAATTCGCCCGGCACCTGGCGGATCACTACGTGGTGATGAGCCGCGGCGAAGTGGTGGCGAGAGGCGAGGGCGCGAAGATGGAAGAGGAGGGCGTGCGGGAGCTCATCGCGGTGTGACGTGACACGCGGTGCCGCATGATCGTAGTGCTGGTGTGTTCCCCCTCTCCCGCGGCGCGGGAGAGGACGGACACCTGGCGGGCGCCGATTGCGTGTCGTGCCGAAGCCCGCCTCGAATACCACTTCCAGTGCCTCCGGCTGCGCGCTATGATGCCCGCATCCAGCGCACGATGCATTGCCGGCCGCCTCCGCCATTCCAACATTCATGCGTCATCCAGACTTTCCTTCGACCCTCGCCGTGCCGCCCGCATGGGAGGCCAGCCTGCGCCTGCGGTTTGCCGCGCGCGGGGAGCGCAGCGCGTTGGTCGAGCGTCGCCACCAAGGGCCGTTGCTGGTGCAAAAGCCACTCTATCCGGAGGGGTCTATCTGCCATGTGGTGATCCTGCATCCGCCCGCGGGCGTGGCCGGCGGCGACAGCCTGGACATCGACGTGACGGTGGGCGCGCTCGCCCATGCGGTGCTGACGACGCCCGGCGCCACCAAGTGGTACAAGTCGCTCGGCCGCGAGGCCGCGCAGCGCGTCACGCTGACGCTGGACGCCGGCGCGCGGGTGGACTGGCTGCCGCAGGAGAACATCGTCTTTGACGACGCGCACGCGCGCCTTGCCACCACCGTGACGGTGGCTCCCGGGGCCAGCGCGATCGGCTGGGATGCCATCGTGCTGGGCCGGCAGGCCAGCGGCGAGACCTGGAGCCGCGGCACGCTGGGCATGGAGACCCGGCTGCAGGGCGGCGGCAAGCGCGCGCTGTGGATCGAGCGCGCGCAACTTGACGCGGCTTGTGCGCTGCGCAATGCGGTGGCCGGGCTGGACGGGCTCAATGTCATCGGCACGCTGTGGGCGGTGGGCGATGGGGCGACGCAGGCACTCGCGGAAATGCTGGCCGGGCAGCTGCCTTATCGGGCCGACCTGCGCGCCGGTGTGACGCGGCTCGAGCAAGACGGCCAGTCGATGTTGCTGCTGCGCGTGCTGGGCGCGCAGATGGAAGCGGTCAGGCAGTTGATGGTGATGGCGTGGAGCGCGCTGCGCGAACCGATCCACGGTGTGCCTGCAAGGCCCCTGAGGCTGTGGGCGACGTAGGCGCGGACTTTGGGATTTGCCACCGCGCATCGCACGGACAAAACAAGAAACAACGGGAATACCAGGATGGAACTCACTCCGCGAGAAAAGGACAAGCTGTTGATCTTCACCGCCGCGCTGCTGGCCGAGCGCCGCCGCGCGCGCGGGCTCAAGCTCAACTATCCCGAGGCGGTGGCCTTGATCACCGCCGCCATCATGGAAGGCGCGCGCGATGGCCGCTCCGTGGCGGAACTGATGCATGAGGGCACCACCGTGCTCGCGCGCGAGGACGTGATGGATGGGGTGGCCGAGATGATCCCCGATATCCAGGTGGAAGCCACGTTCCCCGATGGCACCAAGCTGGTCACGGTGCACCATCCGATCATCTGACGCCAAGGCGCATGGCACGCCGGACGTGAAGCACGCCGGTTGCATCGAAATCCCAGAACCAGGACACGAGGTCAAGACATGAACCACTCCAACCGCTCGCGCGCCGTGAGGCTCGCCACCGTGGGCGCCTCGCTGGCGCTTGCCAGCGCCGCTGCCGTCGCGCATCCGGGCCATGATGCCGCCACTGCCGGCGCCAGCCTGTGGGCCGGCTTGCTGCATCCCTTCACCGGCATGGATCACTTGCTCGCCATGGTGGGCGTGGGCGTATGGAGCGCGCTGGGTGCGCGTTCGCCGCGCGAAGCCTTGCGCATGCCCTTTGTCTTCGTGGCTTTGATGCTGGCTGGCGCGGTGCTCGGCCTTACCGGCATGAGCCTGCCGCTGGTGGAGCCGATGATTGCCGCGTCGCTGCTGGTGATCGGCCTGCTGGTTGCGCTGCGCGCCAGGCTGCCGGCATGGGGGGGGATGGCCATTGTGGGCGGCTTCGCCGTCTTCCACGGCTATGCCCACGGATCCGAGTTGCCGGCCACGGCCGGCGCATTGCCCGCGGTGGCGGCCTATGTGGGCGGCTTTTGCGTGGCCACGATGGTGCTGCACGCGGCCGGCATCGGCCTGGGCGGCGCGCTGCGCCGCCACGCCGGCTGGCTGGCACGGCTGGCGGGCGCGGGCGTGGCGCTGTACGGCGTCGGCCTGATGGTCGCTTGAGCGCACCGAGCGCACCGACCGCAACAAGGAACCCATCATGATCCCCGGTGAACTGATGCCCGCAGAGGGCGAGATCGAACTGAACGCCGGCCGCCCCACGGTCAGCGTGGCGGTGGCCAACACGGGCGACCGCCCGGTCCAGGTCGGCTCGCACTTTCATTTCTACGAGACCAACCCCGCGCTGGATTTCGACCGCGAGGCCACGCGCGGCTTCCGCCTGAATATCGCTGCCGGCACCGCCGTGCGCTTCGAGCCGGGCCAGAGCCGCACGGTGGAACTGGTGGCGCTGTCCGGCGCGCGCATCGTCTACGGCTTCAACGGCAAGATCATGGGAGCGCTGTGATGAGCGTGAAAATCTCCAGGCAGGCTTATGCCGAGATGTTCGGCCCCACCACCGGCGACCGCCTGCGGCTCGCCGACACCGGGCTCGTCATCGAGGTGGAGAAGGACTTCACCGTCTACGGCGAGGAAGTGAAATTCGGCGGCGGCAAGGTCATCCGCGACGGCATGGGGCAGAGCCAGCGCATGGCCAAGGACTGTGTCGACACCGTCATCACCAATGCGCTGATCGTCGACCACTGGGGCATCGTCAAGGCCGACATCGGCCTCAAGGACGGCCGCATTGCCGCCATCGGCAAGGCCGGCAATCCGGACATCCAGCCCGGCGTGACCATCGTCGTCGGGCCGGGCACCGAGGTGATCGCGGGCGAGGGCATGATCGTCACCACCGGCGGCATCGACAGCCACATCCACTTCATCTGCCCGCAGCAGATCGAAGAGGCGCTGATGAGCGGTGTCACCACCATGATCGGCGGCGGCACCGGGCCGGCCACCGGCACCTTCGCCACCACCGTCACGCCCGGCCCCTGGTTCATGGAACGCATGCTGCAGGCGGTGGAAGCCTACCCGATGAACATCGGCCTGCTCGGCAAGGGCAACGCCAGCCTGCCGGGGCCGCTGATGGAGCAGGTCGAGGCCGGCGCCATCGGGCTCAAGCTGCACGAAGACTGGGGCACCACGCCCGCGGCCATCGACAACTGCCTGAGCGTGGCGGATGCCACCGACACGCAGGTGGCAATCCACACCGATACGCTCAACGAGGCCGGCTTCGTCGAAGCCACCGTGGCTGCGTTCAAGGGCCGCACCATCCATACGTATCACACCGAAGGCGCGGGCGGCGGCCATGCGCCCGACATCATCAAGGTCTGCGGCGAGCCCAACGTGCTGCCGTCGTCGACCAACCCGACGCGGCCATACACCGTCAACACGCTCGACGAACACCTCGACATGCTGATGGTCTGCCACCACCTGGACCCGTCGATCGCCGAGGACATCGCCTTCGCCGAGAGCCGCATCCGGCGCGAGACCATCGCCGCCGAAGACATCCTGCACGACCTCGGCGCGTTCTCGATGATCTCCAGCGATTCGCAGGCCATGGGCCGCGTGGGCGAGGTCATCATCCGCACCTGGCAGACCGCGCACAAGATGGCCGCGCAGCGCGGCAAGCTGCCCGGCGACCCCAACGACGCGCGCGGCGGGCATGACAATTTCCGCGTCAAGCGCTACATCGCCAAGTACACGATCAACCCCGCGCTCACGCATGGCATCGCGCACGAGGTGGGCTCGATCGCGGTCGGAAAATGGGCCGACCTGGTGCTGTGGAAGCCGGCCTTCTTCGGCGTCAAGCCGAGCCTGATCCTCAAGGGGGGGATGATTGCCGCTGCTGCCATGGGCGACCCCAACGCATCGATCCCCACGCCGCAGCCGGTGCACTACCGGCCGATGTTCGCCGCCGCCGGACGGGCCTTGCACAAGTCGTCGCTGACCTTTGTCTCGCAAGCGGCGCTGGCCGCCGATGTGGGCGGGCGCTATGGCCTGAACAAGGTGCTGTCGGCGGTACAAGGCACGCGCACCGTGGGCAAGCGCGACATGGTGCACAATGACTGGCAGCCGAACGTCACCGTGGATCCCGAGACCTACCAGGTGGTGGCCGACGGCCAGTTGCTGATCTGCGAACCGGCGACCGTACTGCCGATGGCGCAGCGCTATTTCCTGTTTTGATGTCCATGATGTCCGTGATGTCCATAAGGCCCGCTTTGCAGAAGATCGACAAACACCTCGCCGCCCCGCACGGCATCGCCGCCGTGCTGGTGCGCCGCGCGCCCAAGCTGGTGCTGCCTTTCGCCGAGCGCAGCAAGAGCCGCCTGCGCGCCACGCTCGACAATGGCGAAGAAGTGGCGGTGTTCCTTGCGCGCGGCACCGTGCTGCGCGGCGGCGACCTGCTGGTCACCGAGGGCGGCCTCTTTGTCGAAGTGCAGGCGGCGCCGGAGTCCGTGCTGCAAGTCGGCGCCAGCGATCCGCAGGCACTGATGCGCGCGGCCTACCACCTCGGCAATCGCCACACGCCGGTGGAAGTGGGCCGCGACTACCTGCGCCTGGAATTCGACCCGGTGCTCGCGGACATGCTGGCCCGCCTCGGCGTGCAGGCCGAACGCGCGGAACTGCCGTTCGAGCCGGAAGCCGGCGCCTACGGCGGCGGGCACAAGCATGGGCACGATGCGACGTTTGCGGAGGACTATGCCGCGGCGCAGGCGGTGTTCCATGAGCATCATGGGCACGATCACGATCACGATCACGATCACGATCATGGCCATGCGCACGACCACGACCATGCGCCACACGACCATGCGCCACATGTGCATGACGAGAACTGCGGGCACAAGCACTGAGGCTTGGCCCCCTATGCATGAGCAAGCCACCGCACGCCCAACCTCCGATGACCGAACTCCCCTCTCCCGCGCGGCGGGAGGGGAGGGGGGAGAGGGCGAGCGCGTGCCGAAGCCTCAGTTCGCCAAATCGCTCCGTGCCAGCCAGACAGACGCCGAGCAGCGGGCTCTGGTATCGCCTGCGCGCCCATCGCTTCATGGGCCTTAAGTTCAAACGCCAGAAACAGATTGGCCCTTTCATTGCCGACTTCGTGTGCATGGAATTGAAATTGGTGATCGAGGCTGACGGCGGGCAGCATGCCGATGCGGCCGATGTCGCGCACGACGCGTGGTTCAAGCGCAGTGGCTATACGCTCTTGCGCTTCTGGAATCACGAAGTGCTAGCGCAAACCGATGCCGTGCTGGAACGAGTGCGAGAGGTCGTTTTGATGCTGGGGCACTCGCCGAAGCCTATGGCCTCTGAGCCCCCGGGCGATGAAAAGCAGAGCCACATCCGGAAGCGCCCATGACCCAGCTCTCCCAACTCATCTCCCTGCTGCACCTGGCATCGCCGGCGCTGCCGATCGGTGGCTTCAGCTATTCGCAAGGGCTGGAGGCTGCCATCGAGTGCGGCATGGTGCACGATGCCGGCAGTGCGGAGCAGTGGGTGCGCAGCAATCTGCTGGACGTGCAGGCGCAGTGCGAAGCGCCAGTCTGGCTGCTGCTGTTTCGCCATTGGCGCACGCTGGATGCCGCGCGCCTGGCCGAATGGAACGACTGGTTCCATGCCACGCGCGAGAGTGCCGAGCTGCGCCTGGAGACGGAGCAGATGGGCTGGTCGCTGGCGCGGCTGGTGGCGCAGATGGAGTGGGGCGATGCCGCGCTGCGCGCGCAGCTCGAGGCGTTGTCGCCGGTGTGCCTGCCTACCGCTTTTGCCGCGGCTTGCGTGGCGCTGGATGTGAACGAGCGCGACGGGCTGGCGGCCTATTGCTTCAGCTGGGCGGAGAACCAGGTGGCCGCGGCGCTCAAGGCGGTGCCGCTGGGGCAGGTGGCCGGGCAGCACATCCTGCGCCGGCTGCATCCCGCGGTGCTGAAGACCGTCGATGAGGCAGTGCGCCGCGCCGATGCCGAGCCGCCGCTGCTGTCTACTTTTTCCCCGATGCTGGGGCTGCTGTGCGCGCGCCATGAGACGCAGTACTCGCGGCTGTTCCGTTCCTGACGCGTGCGCCGGCGGCATTCAAACGATTCCCCAAGACAAGATGTCCATCATGACCCAGGCTCGTACCAAGAAGAACCCCCCGTTGCGCGTCGGCGTGGGCGGCCCCGTCGGTTCCGGCAAGACCACCTTGCTGGAGATGCTGTGCAAGGCCATGCGCGAGCGCTATGACCTGGTCGCCATCACCAACGATATCTACACGAAGGAAGACCAGCGCCTGCTGACCATCTCCGGCGCGTTGCCGGCCGAACGCATCATGGGCGTGGAAACCGGCGGCTGCCCGCACACTGCGATCCGCGAGGACGCCTCCATCAACCTGGAAGCGGTCGACCGCATGCTGGGCAAGTTTCCCGATGCCGACATCGTCTTCATCGAGTCCGGCGGCGACAACCTGGCGGCCACCTTCAGCCCGGAGCTGTCGGACCTGACCATCTACGTGATCGATGTGGCCGGCGGCGAGAAGATCCCGCGCAAGGGCGGGCCGGGCATCACCAAGTCGGACCTGCTGGTGATCAACAAGACCGACCTGGCCCCTTATGTGGGGGCCAACCTGGAAGTGATGGAAAGCGATGCACGCAAGATGCGCGGCACGCGTCCGTTCGTGATGGGCAGCGTGAAGTCGGGGCAGGGGCTGGATGAGGTGATCGCGTTCATCGAGCGGCAGGGCATGCTGGGCGTGTAACACACGGCGCCCCGCGCCCGTCGCTGCCGCGACTTCAGTGGCGGCGTGCGCGCACGCACAGGAAGCAGGGTGCGCGCGACAGCCAGGCGTGCAGTTCATGCAAAGGGATTGACTGCGGCCGATCCCCTCGCATTCTACGCATGCCGCCACAACGCCGAGGCTTGTGGCATACTTGCCGATCCATGACGTTCCATTCGCTCGCCCCTTCTTCGCTGTGCAGCACCACCGATACCGGTGGCGCCGCTGCATGCGCGGGTGCCGGGCTGCCGGTGGGCCTTGCCTCCACGTCCGGCCTGTCGTCGCGTACCGTCTCGATTTCCTTCTCGTTCTCCATTATTCGAATTATCCGGGGTCGCTGAGCTGCGGCTTTGGCTGGTGCTCGGTGGCCCGTGGTCCCTCCTTGCCGTGCACGGCCATAGGGGCCTGCACGCGACCCACCGATTCGATGGAGAACACCCGATGTCCGATCTTTCCGACCTGCGTGCGCATGCCCGCTATCCCTTGCTGCCCGAAATCCAGGACACCGCGCGGCGCCTGCAAGGCAAGGTGCTGGAGACGCCCGTGTGGCGCTGGCAGACCGGTGCGGCCCAGCAACTCGATGCCGGCACGGAAGTCTGGCTCAAGCTGGAGCTGTTCCAGATCACCGGCACCTTCAAGGTGCGTGGCGCGCTCAACAGCATCGAGCGCATGGATGCATCCGCGCGGGCGCGCGGCGTGGTAGCGGCCAGCGCCGGCAACCATGCCATGGCGGTGGCCTACGCGGCTAAGGTGGCCGGCGTCGGCGCCAAGCTGGCCATGCCGGCCACCGCCAGCCCGGCACGCGTGGCGGCCTGCCGTGAGGCGGGTGCCGAGGTGCTGTTGCTGCCGGATGTCCATGCTGCTTTTGACCACGCGCTGCAACTGGTGGCCGACGAGGGCCGCACCATGGTGCACCCGTACGACGGCCCGCTGATCGCGCAGGGCACGGCAACGGTCGGGCTTGAGCTGATGCGCCAGGTGGCCGGGCTGGATGCGGTGGTGGTGCCGGTGGGCGGTGGCGGCCTGTGCGGCGGCATCGCCGCGGCGGTCAAGCAGATCAATCCGGCTTGCCGGGTCTATGGGGTCGAGCCGGAGGGCGCCGACGCCATGAACCGCAGCTTCGAGGCCGGGCGGCCGCAAACGCTGGAGCGCGTCACGACAGTTGCCGACAGCCTGGGCGCGCCTTATGCGCTGGACTACAGCTACGGCGTGTGCCGCCAGTTTGTCGACGGCATGGTGCGCGTATCCGACGAGGCGATCCGCGCAGCCATGCGCATCCTCTATCGCGATATGAAGCTGGCCACGGAGCCGGCCACCGCGGTGTCCACCGCGGCGCTGCTGGGGCCCCTGCGCCAGACGCTGGCGGGCAAGAAGGTCGCGCTGATCGTGTGCGGGTCCAACCTAGACTCCGCGCGCTTTGCCGAACTGCTGGCCGTGGACGAGCCCGCCAGCGCCAGCTGAATCCGGCGCCGCCCGGCGCGGCTGATCGGCCCGGCGCCGTCAGGCCTGCATGGCCCTGACGGCGATCGTGCGCGCCACCGATGCGATCACGTCCTGCTCTGTATCGGTCATCAAGGCCATATGGCGCACGGTGACGCGCTGTGCCGGAGTGATGTTGAACTCGGCGCAGCGTTGCTCCAGCACGAGCGCGCCGCCGCTGCCGCTGTTGTCGGCCTCGCTGAAGTTGAGCATCTCGCTGGCGTCCACGCCAAGCGTGCCGGCCAGCGCGCAGATATTGATCAAGGAAACATTGCGCACGCCGCGCTCGATACCGCTGAGGTAGGAGCGCGCCATGCCGCTTTCGAGAGCGAGCTTTTCCTGCGACCAGCCACGCTGTTTGCGCAGCTCGGCAAGGTGCAGCCCGAAGAGCTTGAGAGGATCGGCGACCATGGCGCTATACGTGATTGAGAACGGATCGAGGCTAAGGGTTTGACCTCTTTGTAGCGACGCCTTATAGTAGCACGTACTATAGGTGGCAGTTTTTGTATGTATGGTATATATGGCATACGTGATGTTTATGGCAAAAATGTTTATGGCAAAAATCGGCAGTAGGGCGGTGCCCACAACCTGCTGATGATGCCCGCCGGCGAAGGGCTAGAACTTGTCCAAATGATACGAATGGGGTCCGCGGCCACAAGCCAGAGGCGAGCCGCCTCGGCATCCTGTTAAGGCGGCAAGGCACCAGGCCAAAAAGACCACGACCTCGGCATAGAGGCACTCCAATCCCCCGGGAAGCGCGGCGCTGTTTTTTCCATTACGCGGAGAGTGGGGTGCTATGCGTATTTTTTCGTTGTTCGACGCGCAGATGCGCGGCGAGATCCTGGCCGGTGGTACCGCGTCGCAGTTGCGCGTGGGCCTGCAGGTGAGGGTGGTGCCAGAGGCCGCCGGCCTGGGCAGCAGTGGTGACTACATCTTTTTGCCGCAAGGCGCGATGCAGTCCGGCATTGTCACGACGCGTGCCGAGTGGTGGGCTTGCCTGTGCGGCACGATCAAGCTGACGCCGTTGGGCGGCGAGCCGGTGCTGGTGTCCGCGGGTGGCGTGTATGCGCTGCGCCAGGCCGAGCGCCTGCATCTGGCGGTGCTGCAGGATACGGTATTGATCCGTGCGATCCTGGATCCGAATGCCGTCGGGCTGGTGGGTGCGGGCGCGACCAGTAGCTACGATGCCTTTGCCGTGGGCCAGGCGGATCTCTGGCAGGCCGATGGCCCGGAACGCGGCGCGCATGGCGTGCCGCGCGCCAACGCGGCCTTTGTCTCGCTGGCAGAGGGCGAGCCGGAATGGGCGCTGCGCTTGCGCGCGGGCGGGCTGAACTGGGCGGCCTGCCATGCGGGCACGCTATGCCTGCAGTGGCATTCGCCCTGGCCGCACGTCGAGCGGCAGGTGGCGTACCTGCAGCCTGGCATGGTCTTCGCGCCGGATCCCGATGAAGCGTACCGGATCGATGCGCTGTATCCCGTGGCGAGCCTGCTGTGCTGCCTGCAGGCGCCGGCGCGCGTGGCCGGCGCGGGCGAGTGGCAGGCGATTTCCCTGCATTGATCGCCCGGCGCCGTGGCCACCCTGGCCTGCTGCTCAGCGGCGCTGGTATTGCGTGGCGCCGAACAGGATTTCCCGTTCCTTGTCGCCGCTCAGCGGCTTGCGTTCCTGCGCCAGCACGGCGACGCCGCGCTTCACGGCGGGCCGCTCGGCGATCTCAAGGAACCAGCGCTTCAAGTGCGGATAGTCGTCCAGCTCCACGCCCTGGTTCTGCCAGCTACGCAGCCACGGAAAGGTCGCGATGTCGGCCACGGAGTATTCGCTGCCGGCCAGCCACGCATGTTCCGACAATTGCTTGTCGATGACGCCGTACAAGCGCTTGGCCTCGTTGGTGTAGCGGTTGATGGCGTACTCGATCTGCTCTGGCGCATACATGCGGAAATGGTGCGCCTGGCCGAGCATCGGGCCCACGCCGCCCATCTGGAACATCAGCCATTGCAGCGCGTCATACTTGCCGCGCACATCCTCGGGCAGGAACTTGCCGGTCTTGCCGGCGAGGTACAGCAGGATGGCGCCGGACTCGAACAGCGAGATGGGCTCGCCGTCCGGGCCGTCGGGGTCGACGATGGCCGGGATCTTGTTGTTCGGGCTGATCTTGAGGAATGCTTCGCCGAACTGGTCGCCGGCGCCGATATTGATGGGGTGGATCTTGTACGCTAGGCCGCACTCCTCGAGCATGATGTGGATTTTGTGTCCGTTGGGCGTGGGCCAGCTGTAGACGTCGATCATCGGGAAAGGCTCCTGGCTGCGATCGTGCAATCGTGAACCGCCACATCAACCACTGACGTGGCGAACCGCGCGATTTAAGCACAGAAGAAAAAAACGCGCAGGCAGGCTGCGCGTTTTCCATGTAGCCAGCAGGGCCGGCGGTGGGGCTGAATGCGGCTTAGAAGCCGCGTGCCACCGGCATGCTGATGTCGTCCGGGCTCACGCCCATGTGCTTGGCCAGTTCCAGCTTGGCGATGGCGTTGCGGTGCACCTCGTCCGGGCCGTCGGCCAGGCGCAGGGTACGTTGATGCGCCCACCACGTGGCCAGCGGGAAATCGTCCGAGACGCCGGCGGCGCCGTGGACCTGGATGGCCCAGTCGATGACCTTCAGGGCCATGTTCGGCGCAACGACCTTGATCATGGCGATCTCGGCCTTGGCCACCTTGTTGCCCGCGGTGTCCATCATGTAGGCGGCCTTGAGCGTGAGCAGGCGCGCCATTTCGATCTCGCAGCGGGCTTCGGCGATGCGCTCGCGCGTCACGCCCTGGGCGGCCACCGGCTTGCCGAAGGCGACGCGCGACAGGGCGCGCTTGCACAGCAGTTCCAGCGCGCGCTCGGCCACACCGATGCTGCGCATGCAGTGGTGGATACGGCCCGGGCCGAGGCGGCCCTGGGCGATCTCGAAGCCGCGGCCTTCGCCCAGCAGGATGTTGGCTGCCGGCACGCGCACGTCCTTCAGCTCGATCTCCATGTGGCCGTGCGGCGCGTCGTCGTAGCCGAACACCGGCAGGTAGCGCTTGATGGTGATGCCTGCGGTATCGGCCGGCACGACGATCATCGATTGCTGCTCATGACGGCCCGCTTCCGGATCGGTCTTGCCCATCACGATATAGACCTGGCAACGGGGGTCGCCCGCGCCCGACGACCACCACTTGGTGCCGTTGATCACGTATTCGTCGCCATCACGGCGGATGCTGCAGCGGATATTGGTGGCGTCCGACGAAGCCACGTCCGGCTCGGTCATCAGGAAGGCCGAGCGGATCTCGCCGCGCAGCAGCGGTTCCAGCCACTTGTCCTTGAGTTCTTCCGACGCGTAGCGCTCCAGCGTTTCCATGTTGCCGGTATCGGGCGCGGCGCAGTTGAAGACTTCAGCCGACCAGGGCACCCGGCCCATGATTTCGCACAGCGGTGCGTATTCCAGGTTGGACAGGCCTTCCGGAGCACGCTTGGAATGGGGCAGGAACAGGTTCCACAGGCCGGCTTCGCGGGCCAGCGGCTTGAGTTCCTCGATCACCTTGGTCGGGACCCAGGCGTTGCCGGCCTGGCGATTGGCCTGGATCTCGGCGTAGAAGCGCTTCTCGTTCGGATAGATGTGCTTGTCGAAGAAGGCCAGCAGGCGAGCCTGCATTTCCTTGACCTTAGGGGTGTACTCGAATTGCATGTTGTCTCCTCCACCTCTGAATGAGGCCGGCATCGATTGGGCCGCCGCGGATTGCGGTGGGCCGTTCCCGGCACCGGCGGACGCGGTTTGCGCCGACTGGAGAGGACTGTACCGCAATCCAGGTAATTAGAAAAATGAATTTTCTGGATTTGCCAGTATCAATACTGTGCATTCCATGCCAGAATGCCCGTCATGCAGCTATCCCGCATCGACCTGAATCTCTTCGTGGTGTTCGACGCTATCTATAGCGAAGGCAGCATCACGGCCGCCGCTCGCCAGCTTAACCTGACCCAGCCCGCGGTCAGCCACGCGCTGGGGCGCATGCGCACCTTGTTTGACGACCCCTTGTTCGAGCGGCGGGGGCAGGGCATGGCGCCCACGCCGCTGGCGCGCTCGCTGGCCGCCGAAGTGCGCACAGCGCTGCAATCCTTCGCCCGCACCTTGCAGGACACGCCGCATTTCGATCCGGCGGCCACGGTGCGCCGGTTCACCATCGGCATGCGCGATGCACTGGAGTCCACCTTGTTGCCGCCCCTGATGGCGCGCGTGACCACGGTGGCGCCGCAGGTGGAGATCGCGGCGATCCGCTTCGACCGGCGCGAGATGGAGTCGGAACTGCTGGCGGGCACGCTCGATGCCGCCATCGATATCCTGCTGCCGGTGTCGCCGGCCATCCATCACACGCCCTTCATGGCCGACCCGATGGTGGTGCTGGCCCGGCGCGACCATCCGCTGATGAAGAAGGAGCTGACGCTGGAGCGCTACCTGGCCGCCGAGCATGTGCATGTGTCTTCGCGCCGGCGCGGGGCCGGGCTGGAAGACCAGGCGCTGCACCGCATGGGCCTGACGCGCCGGGTGCGGTTGCGCTGCCAGCATTACGCCGCGGCCTGCCGCGTGGTGAGCTGCACCGACCTGCTGGCCACGCTGCCGCTGCGCTATGCGCGCATCGCTAATGAGCCCTATGCCAACCGCCTGCTCTCGCTGCCCTTCAAGGTGCCCACGCTGGAGCTGCACCTTTACTGGCACGCCGGCGGCGAGAACGACGGCGCCAATCGCTGGCTGCGCGAGCAGTTGCTGGCGGTGATCAACGCGCTGGGCGGTAGCGTAGGCGAGGTGGCGCAGGGCTGAGCGCGTCCGGCTTGCCCTGCGCCACCTTTCACGGTGCGCTGTCGGGCTGGCGCTCGATGCGCACGGTGGCTGGCGGCAACGTGCTGTCGGCCTGCACCGCATAGGGCAGCGGCGGCCGGTGTTCGGGTGGGACTGCCTGCCATAGCCGTTCGACCCAGGCCCTAACCTCGGGGCTTGCCGGCGCCGACGCCGTGATGCGCAGCGCGAGCTGCGCCCCGGCGGCGGGCTCTGCCCCCGCTGGGGCGGACAGCAAGCGCTCCACGGCCAGCTGAGGCTCTTCCCGCAAGCTCATCGTCAATGTTCCCACCCTTTGCACGCGTGCAGCAGGCGCGGGTGCGCGTGCCGCATCGGCCTGCTGTGACGGGCTGGCGCGCAGCGCGAACCTGGGCGGCTCCATGGTGGGCGCTGGCGCCGGTGGGGCGATGGGTGCGATCGGGGCTGGCGGCGCGATCGGCGCCATGGGAGCCATGGGAGCCGGCGCACGTACCGCAGCTGCGGCTGCGGCGGCGGGTGGCGCTCCGGCAGAGAGCGCGCCAGTCGTGCCTGCTGCGCTTTCCTTGGGTTCAGATGCACGCTGTTCCGCTAGCCGGCCGGGTAGGCGCTGCGCGGCCTTGGCCTGTGCCTCGGCGGGCGGCGCGCGATGGGTTTGTGCGTTGGCCGTGGCAGGCGGGCTGGCCTGTGCAGGCGCAGGCTGTGCGGGTTGCACGGGGGGCGCAGGCACTGGCGCATCCGCGCGCGGCGATGCCGGCTGTCCAGCGGATTCTGCTTGCGGAGCCGGAGCCGGCTGCGCTGCCGGCCGCACTGCCGCCTGCGCAACCGGCTTGGCGGCATCCGCCTGCTTTGCCGCCTTGTTTGCCGCCGTGTCCGCTGCGGGAGCCGGGGCTTGGGCCGGCAACGTGATTTCGCCATCGCGCAGGTCCAACTGGCGCATGACGATCTGCAGCGACAAGACGCCCACGCCGAGGGTGGCGGCGAGCACGCCCAGCACGGGCCACCAGCGCCGGGCCGGGCGCGCACGGGCCGGCTTGCCAGCTGCCTGCTCGCCTGCGGCTGGCTGCGCGGGGTGCGCCTGTTCACGCAGCCACGCCTGCGCAGCCTCGCTGACCGGCGCGCCTAGCACGCGCTGCGGCGCGTCGCCGCGCCGGACTTCCTCCAGCACCGCATTGCGGCGCGTGGCCTGTGCCGCCTGCATGCGCGCGGCTTGCGCCATGACCGACGCCTGCAATCCGGCCGGCGGCGTGAAATCCAGTTCGGCATCGTCGGCGGGGGCTTCGGCCTGTTCGGCGTAGGCCCGGACCTTGGCCGGCAGCGAGGCCTGCGGCAGCGGCGCGGGTGCGTTGCGCGCTGCCTGCTCCGCACGCGCCGCGGCCATCACCGATGCCTCCAGCGAGGCGGGCGGCACAAAGGCGGGCAGCTCGCGCAGCAATGCCGCGAGCCGGTCCTCTCCGGCGATGAAGCGTTCGTCCGCGCTCATGGCAGCCGCTCCTGCGACGCCGTGGCCGCCAGGCTCTCGCGCAGCCGCGCGAAGGCGTAGCGCAGCCGGCTCTTGATGGTCTCGAACTTCTCGCCCAGCGTCAGGGCGATGTCCTCCACGCTCATCTCGCTGAAGAAGCGCAGCACGATCACCTCGCGCTGCGCCGCCGGCAGCGCCAGCAGCGCTTGCCGAACGCCCTGCAGGTTCTGCCGCAACTGCGCCTCGGCCTCGGGGCTGAGGTCGTCCGCAGGCATGGCGAGGTGCGTCTCGTCGAGCGTGTCGCGCTGGCGCTCGTAGGCGCCGCGCAACTGGTCCAGCCAGGTATTGCGCGCGATCTGGAACAGGAAGGTGCGCAGGGCCGCGCTGGGCTGGTAGTCTGCGCAGCGGGTCATCAGCTTGACCCAGGTCTTCTGGGTCACGTCCTCGGCCTCGCCGGTGTTGCCCTGGCACAGCCAGGCCACGTAGTTGTACAGCGCCGCGTTGTGGCGGCGGAACAGCTCGGCCACCGGCTGCTCGATCAGGCCGTTGGCGACCAGCAGCATCAGGTCGGTGTCCGGCAGCGCGGACAGTCCGGCTGCGGGTTGGGATGGCGAGGCGCCAGGCGGGGAGGCATGCATGCGCGGGAGTATATGACAGCCCCGCGCGCGGCTGTGCGGGGCTGTCCGTGCCGGGCGCTTGCGCGCGAGCAGCCCGGCCGATGGTGGGGATGGTGGCCTCAGCGTGGTGGCTCCCCGGCAGGCTCCCCGCCTTGCGCCAGCGGCGCGCGCGTCGACAAGGCCTGCGCCAGGTCGACCAGCTTGATGAATTCGCCGCGGTAGCCGAAGCGGTCGGTGCCGCGCGCGCCTAGCGCCAGGGTGCGCGCATCGGCGTAGGTCCAGCTGCCGACATGATTGCCGCCGCGCAGCAACTGGCCAAAGCCGGCTACCGCCGTGGCGAAACGCAAAGCGTCGTCGGCCTGCGCCAGCGGCCGCACCGAGGCGGCCTGCACCGGCAGGTCGATCAGCTCGCTGGTTTGCGCCTGCGGCAGCTTGTAGCGCAACTTGATGTGGGCCAGCTCGCCGGCGATGCCGTTGCCCGGCCGGGCGGCGGGGCTGGCCGGCTGGTAGCGCAACGGGTCGATCAGGCCTGGCTGGCCAGCCAGCGTTAGCTCATACAGCGCCGTCACGGTGTGGCCGGCACCGATATCGCCGGCATCGACCTGGTCGTTGTTGAAGTCCTCGCGCTTGAGCGCGCGGTTCTCATAGCCGATCAGGCGGTACTCCTTGACCGTGGCGGGGTTGAACTCGACCTGGATCTTGACGTCGCGCGCCACCGTGGCCAGCGTGGAGCTGAACTCTTCCACCAGCACCTTCTGGCCTTCCATCAGGTTGTCGATATAGGAGTAGGCGCCGTCGCCGGCGTCGGCCAGCTGCTCCATCAGCTGGTCGTTGTAGTTGCCGGTGCCAAAGCCCAGCGTGGACAGCGAAACGCCCGACTTGCGCTTCTCCGCGACCAGGGCCTTGAGCTGGCGGAAGTCGGTGATGCCGACATTGAAATCGCCATCGGTTGCCAGCAACACGCGATTGATGCCGCCCGCGATAAAGCTCTGCTGCGCGGCCTGGTAGGCCAGCGCGATGCCGCTCGCGCCGGCGGTCGAGCCGCCTGCCACCAGGGAGTCGATGGCCGACGAGATGGCGGCCTTGTCGCTGCCCGGCGTCGGCGGCAGCACCACGCGCGTGCCGCTGGCGTAGGTCACCAGCGTGATGCGGTCCTGCGCGCGCAGCGCGTTGGTCAGCAGCTTGAGCGAAGACTTCAGCAGCGGCAGCTTGTCGGGCGAATACATCGACCCCGACACATCGACCAGGAACACCAGGTTGGCCGCCGGCAGGCTGTCGCGCGCCGCGTCGGCCGCCTTGATGCCGATGCGCAGCAGCACGTTATGCGCTTGCCATGGCGCGGGCGCGGCGTCGGCGTGCACGGCAAAGGGACGGCCGTCGCGTGGCTGCGCGTAGTCGTACGGGAAGTAGTTGATCATCTCCTCCACGCGCACCGCGTCGGCCGGCGGCAGGCGGCCGGCGTTGAGCAGGCGGCGCACATTGCTGTAGCTGCCGGTGTCGACGTCGATGCTGAAAGTGGAGACGGGAGCTTGGGCTACCTGCTGCACGCCGTTCTCGTCGATGGCGCCATAGCGCTCGCGGTCTGGCCCGGGCTGCGGCTGCGGGTAGGGCATGGGGCGAACCATCAGCGCCAAGGGCGCCGCGGGCTGGGCGTGCATGGCGGGTGCGCGCGCATCCGCAACGGCCCCGGCGATCGCCTCCCTGGCGGGGGACGCCGCGTCGCGGGCTTTTGCCGCGGGCACGCTTTGCATTGGGGTGGCTGGGGCAACCGGGGGCGGCGCGACCGGCTGCATGGCCGGGGCTGCGTTGTCGGCTCGCGCGGGCGAATCCGGCGGGGTAGGGGCGGTGGTGGAATGACCACCGCAGGCGGCCACCGCGAAGGCAATGGCCAAGGCTCCCAAGCGCTTAAGCATGTTCTTTTCTCCTGAAGGGCCGCGCCGGCGATGCCGGCGGCAGGGCGCTGTCAGTGAAACGAGGCAGCCTGGCGCAAGGGGTTAAGCGCGATCAAAAAAAAAGCAAGAACTGGCCAAGACCCGGCGCGCAGGTCAGTCCAGCCGGATGTCGGCCTGCTTCACCACGGTCGCCCAGCGTGCGCGCTCGGCGCCGAAGAACTTGTTGGTTTCCGGCGGCGTCATGGTCACCACTTCCGCGCCCTGGCCAGCGAGCTGCGCGCGCACGTCCGGCGAGCGGATGATGCGGATCAGCTCGCTGCTGATGCGCGCCACCAGCGCATCGGGCATGCCGGCCGGCGCCATCACGCCCTGCCAGGTGCCAGATTCGAAGCCCGGCACGCCTTGCTCGGCAATGGTCGGGACTTGCCCCACCAGCGGCATGCGTGTTTTCTTGGAAACGGCGATCACCTTCAGCTTGCCCGCCTGCACCTGGGGCAGCGTAGCCAGCATGCCGTTCATCAGCACCTGGGCCGTGCCGCCCACGGTATCGGCCACCGCCTGCGCGCCGCCCTTGTAAGGCACGTACTGCCATTTCGCGCCGGTGGCTTGCGCCACCGCCACGCCAGCCAGGTGCGGCGCGCTGCCGATGGCGGTCACGGCGAAGTTGAGCTGGGTGCGCTTGGACAGATCCACCAGCTCCTTGAGGTTGCTGACCTGCACCGAGGGATGGACCACCAGCAAATGCGGCGAATACGCCAGCATGGAAACGCCCTTGAGGTCCTTGCCCGGATCGAAGGTGAGCTTGGTATAGACGGAAGGGCTGATGGCCAGCGCGCCGACATCGCACAGCAGCAGCGTGTGATTGTCGGTGCCGGCCTGCGCGACCATGGCGGCGCCGATATTGCCGTTGGCGCCCGGGCGGTTATCTACCACGATGGGCTGGCCGAGGGCTTCGCCGAGCTGGCGGCTGATCAGGCGGGCGATGATGTCGGAGGAGCCGCCGGCGGGGTAAGGGACGACCAGCCGGATCGGGCGGGTGGGCCAATCGGCGGCTTTGGCCGGGGACGAGAGCAGGGTGCCGGCTGCGCCGAGGCTGCCCAGCGTGGCGGTGGCGCCCAGGGTCGAGAGTTGGGTCAGGAAGGTGCGGCGGTTGCTTGGCATCGGCTTTGTCTCCAGATTTGTATTAGTTGTATGTTGTCGTATCTGTTGGATCATAGCCGGAAGTCCCGGGCGGGTCCAGGGCATTTTCCTGGCAGGGTTTTCGGTGTGGCGGATGGCGAACCTGAGCGGCGGGGCGATGGGTTTGATGCAGAAAGCCAGGCGGCACATCATCTGATACGATAACTTGCCCAGTAAAAAAGCCTCTTCCCGCAGTGTGAGGGAAGAGGCTTCCTGATGATCCCGGCGAAGCGCCAGATTGTTATTGCTTTGCCTTCCTTGCGTACTCCCAGCCCATTTCCGCCATCGGCCGGGCACGCTTTCCGGCATCCGCGGCCTGCGCGGACGAAGCCGTCCCGTCCACCACGCGCTTCATGATCCCCTGCAGGATGCCGGCAATGCGGAACATGCTGAAGGCCAGGTAGAAATTCCAGTCGCCCGTGATGGGCCGGCCGGTGCGTTGCTCGTAGGTGCGCCGGTAGCTTGCCTCGTCAGGGATGCCGAGCCCGGCATGGTCCAGGCCGGCGATGCCGCGGAACTGGCCTGGGGCAATGTGCCAGCTCATGCAGTGGTAGCCGAAGTCGGCCATCGGATGCCCCAGCGTGGACAGTTCCCAGTCGAGCACGGCCAGCACGCGCGGCTCGGTGGGGTGGAACATGAGGTTGTCCAGCCGGTAGTCGCCATGCACGATGGACGTGAGATCGGCGTCTTCCTGCGGGATATGCTCGGGCAGCCAGGCTATCAGGGAGTCCATGGCGGGGATGCTCTCGGTCTCGGACAGCTTGTACTGCTTGGTCCAGCGCTCGATCTGGCGCGAGAAGTAGTTGCCCGGCTTGCCGTAGTCGCCCAGGCCGATGGCCTTGTAGTCGACGGTGTGCAGCGCGGAGATGACGCGGTTCATCTCGTCGTAGATGGCGCCGCGCTCGGCCGGCGTCATGTCGGGCAGGGACTGGTCCCACAGCACGCGGCCGGCGACGAATTCCATGATGTAGAAGGCGCGGCCGATCACGGTTTCGTCTTCGCACAGGGCGTACATCCTGGCGACCGGCACGTCGGTGCCGGCCAGCGCGGCCATCACGCGGTATTCGCGTTCAATGGCGTGGGCCGAGGGCAGCAGCTTGGACTTGGGGCCGGGCTTGGCGCGCATCACGTAGGTCTGGCCCGGCGTGACCAGCTTGAAGGTGGGGTTGGACTGGCCGCCCTTGAACTGCTCGATGGAGAGCGGACCGGCAAAGCCGGCCACATGCTCGCGCATCCAGGCTTCCAGCGCGGCCATGTCGAAGCGTTGCTGCTCGGCTACCTCGCGGGTGCCTTCGAAATTCGAAACGTTGGTGCTCATGCTGTCTCCGTGTTTTCGGTATGTTCCGGGTTTTCCGAGATTCGAATCTGTCTTTTTTTTCCGTCTGCGGCGTGGCTAGCTGGCCGGCCGGCGCAGGCCGCGAAAGCGCAGGTACTGATGCAGCAGCACTTCCATGGTGGTGTGGCGCGTACCGCTGTGCACCGGTGTGGGCGGTGAGTAATTCATCATGCGTACCACCCAGTCCAGCGGCTCGTCGCCCACGTCCAGCACGTTGATGCAACCGGCGGTTTGCATCAGGCTGCCGTAGAACACGCGGCGCCCGCAGGTAATGGCGTGAGAGAGGATGGCGCGGTTGGTGCCGCCATGCAGGACCAGCAGGGCGGTGTCCCAGTTCGGGTCGTCGCACAGGCGGCGCAGCGCGGGCAGCACGCGGTCGAGGAATTCGCCCACGCTCTCGCCATCGAGGAAGCGCTTGTCTTCCGGCACTTCGCCTTCAAAGGCGCCGATAAACGCATCGCGCAGCTTGTCGTCACTGATGCCTTGCAGCTTGCCGCCGCGGATTTCCTGCAGCTCGGGCCAGGTTTCCATCGCGGCGTCGGCCATGCCGGGCAGTTCCGCCAGCACGCGCTCGGCGGTTTCCACCGTGCGCGGCAGGCCGCTGACGATGATGCGGTCAAAGCGAATGTTCTCGGCGGCAAAGGCGCGGCCAGCCGCGCTGGCCTGTTCGCGCCCGGTCTCGTTGAGCGGCACCAGTTCGGGCAGCGCCGGGCGCCCGGTCTCGTCGAAGTAGGTCACCGCGCCATGGCGCATCAGGTAGACGCGGCGGCGGGGCGAGGGCGGCAGTTCCATGCAGGTCTCCGGTGCTTGTGCTTTTGTGCCCGTCTGCGCGGGCATCGTTGGCGTGGCATTGCGAGGCCGGGTGCGCGCATGGGCGAACCCGGCGCAGAGGTTCAGCGGTAGTTCGGCTTGCGCTTTTCCAGGAAGGCGCTGATGCCTTCGCCGCCGTCCTTGTGATGCAGCGCGGCCACGAAGCTGTCGCGCTCTTGCGCCAGGTGCTCGGTCAGGCTGGCGGTGGCGGCGTGGTTGATCAGGCCTTTGATGCGGCCCATGGCATGCGGCGAGCGCGCGGCCAGCGATTCGCCCAGGCGCAGCGCTTCGGTCAACGCCTGGCCGGGCGGCACCACGCGGTTCACCAGGCCGAAATGGGCCAGGCGCGCCGCATCCACGGGCTTGCCTTCCATCATCAGTTCGGAGGCGAGCTGGCGGGGCAGCGCGCGGGCCAGCTCGTACGAGCCGCCGCCGTCAGGCGTCAGGCCAACGTTGACGTAGGCCATCACGAACTTGGCGTCGCTGGCGGCCAACACGAAGTCGCAGGCGAGCACCAGCGAGAAGCCGGCGCCAGCAGCGGGGCCTTCCACGGCCGCGATGATCGGCTTGGGGAAGGCATGCAGCGTTTCGATCCAGTGGTTCAGGACTTCGATGCTCTCGGCCTGCACCTCGTGCGGCTTGGCGCGGTTGCCGAGCAGGCGGTTGAGGTTGCCGCCGGCGCAGAACACGCCGTTGGCGCCGGTGATCACCACCGCGCGGATTTCGTCGTCGCGCGAGGCCAGCTCAAGCGCTTCCTGCGAGGCCGCGTAGATGTCCGGATGCAGCGCGTTGCGTGCTTCGGGGTTCGAGATGGTCAGCACCAGGGTGGTGTCGACGCGTTCGGTGAGCAGCTGTGCGGTCATGGTGGCCTGTACGGATGAGCGAATGCAACGATGCAAATGCGGTGTCGGATACAAAACGACCGCAGGCCCAAAACAAGCCTGCGGTCGCGGTTCTTACTGCTCTTCGGCCAGCAGCGACAGGCCTAGGCCGGCGCGGCGCCACAGCCACGGGCTGGGGCGGTAGCGCATGTCGCCGGTCAGGCGCTCCAGGTTGCGCAGCACGGTCAGCACCAGGTGCGGGCCGATGACATCGCCCAGCGCCAGCGGGCCCTTGGGGTAGCCCAGGCCGAGGTTGACGGCGAGGTCGATGTCGACTGGCGTGGCAATGCGCTGCTGCGCGATGTCGCTGGCGATGTTCACGATGCAGCTGATGATGCGCTGGGCCACGAAGCCGGCCGAGTCGCGGATCACGGTCACGGGCACGCCGTCGCTGCCGAACAGGCCGTGCGCGGCCTCGCGCATGGCGGCAGACGTGGCCGGCGTGGTCATCAGGGTTCGGCGCTTGGTGGCTTCAAACGGCAGCAGCGTGTCGATGGCGACCACGCGGGTGGGGTCCAGGCCCTCATGCAGGGCACAGGTGGTGGCGTCCAGGCCCAGCGGCGTCACCACGATCAGGGCGTCGTCCGAGGGCCGGTTGCCGGCTTCGGGCGTGATGCCCAGCGAGAGCAGCAGCTTGACGGCCATGCCATGGCCGCGTTCGTCGTTCAGGCTGACCCAGACGCTGGCCGGGCGCGCGCTGGGCACGGCGGCGGTGGCGGGCAGCTGCTTCTGGCCGTCCACGTAGCGGTAGAAGCCGGCGCCGGCCTTGCGGCCGATCAGCCCGCCCACCGAGCGGATCGCGGTGATGGGCGACGGGCGGTAGCGCGGTTCCTGGTAGAACTGGTTGTAGATGGATTCCATCACCGGGTGCGAGACGTCCAGCCCGGTCAGGTCCATCAGCTCGAAGGGGCCCATGCGGAAACCCGCCTGCTCGCGCATGATGGCGTCGATGTCGGCAAACTCGGCCACGCCTTCCTGCGCGACCTTCAGGCCTTCGATGTTCATGCCGCGGCCGGCATGGTTGACGATGAAACCGGGCATGTCCTTGCAGCGCACCGGGGTATGGCCCAGGCGGCGCGACAGCGCCATCAGCGCGTCTCCCACGGCGGGGTCGCCGGACAGGCCGTCGATCACCTCGACCACCTTCATCAGCGGCACCGGGTTGAAGAAGTGATAGCCGGCGATGCGGCCCGGCTGCTTCGCGCCGACCGCGATCGCGGTGATCGACAGCGACGACGTGTTGGAGGCGATCACGGCATCCGGACGCAGGATGGCTTCAAGCTTGGCCACCAGGTCACGCTTGACTTCCAGCTTCTCGACAATGGCTTCGAGCACCATGTCGCAGCCGGCCAGGTCTTCCAGCGCATTGCAGGGCAGCACGCGGGCCAGCGCGGCGGCGCTGTCCTCGGCGCTCATCTTGCCCTTCTCGGCCAGCTTGGCGAAGGTATCCTGCAGGTATTGCCGGGCAGCCGCCACGGCTTGCGGGTTGGTGTCGTACAGGCTGACGGTCAGCCCGGCCTGCGCGGCGATCTGCGCAATGCCCCGGCCCATGGCACCGGTGCCGACGATGCCCAGCGAGTCAATGGTGAAAGTGCTCATAGTGCGTCCAGAGAAGTGTGGTTAAATTAGCACGATCGTACGTTTTCTGCATCATCTGCGACAGTGGGGCGATGCAGGCGGCGTGCGCTGATCGGCCAACGCGGACCGCCAGAGTCTGTCATGGCACACAATGCCTGCTTGTCAATGTGCGGGCAGGGCACCTTAGCCCCTGATTTCATCGCGATCCACCTGGTGGGTTGCCAATCACGCAATAACGAGGAGAGAGAGACGACATGCTGAAGCTCTGTGGTTTTGCCGCCAGCAACTACTACAACAAGGTCAAGCTGGCTTTGCTGGAAAAGAACCTGCCGTTCGAGGAGGAGCTGGCCTGGATCGGCAAGACCGATCTCGAAGCCTCGCCCCTGGGCAAGGTGCCCTACATGATCACCGATCACGGCCCGCTATGCGAGTCCGAAGTACTGGACGCGTATATCGAGTCGACCTACCCGCAAGCGCCGCTGCTGCCGGCCAGCCCCTACGAGGCTGCCAAGGTGCGCGAACTGGTGACCTTCCTGGAGCTGTACCTGGAGCTGACCGCGCGCGAGCTTTACCCCGAAGCGTTCTTCGGCGGCAAGGTCAGCGACGGCGTCAAGGAACGCCAGAAGAAGCTGCTGGAGCGATATATCCCCGCCTTCGGCAAGCTGGCGAAGTTCTCGCCCTACCTGGCCGGCGACACCTTCACGCTGGCGGACTGCGCCGCCGTGGTGCACTTCCCGCTGATCTCGTCGTGCACCAAGATCATCTACGGTACGGATATGCTGGCTGACTTGCCAGTCAAGGAGTACCTGAAGCGGATGGGCGAGCGGCCCACCGTGCAGAAGATGAACGCGGATCGCAAGGTGAATACCGAGCTGATGCTGAGCGGCCGCAAGTAAGCCAGGGATTGCACCAGGCAAAACGCCCGCGATCCGCGGGCGTTTTGCATTGATGAGTTGGCGGGGTTTGGGTGGTAGCGGCTCGCAGGACCGATACTGATCAAATAACCAGCGCCGAACGCAGGCCCACAGGCGCTTACAGCGCCTTCAACCGCTCCAGCGCCAGCGCCAGCGTCTCTTCCCTCTTGGCAAAGCAAAAGCGCACCACGCCAGACTCGCGCGGCTGCGAGTAGAAGGCCGAGACGGGAATCGCGGCCACGCCGATCTCGCGCGTCAGCCACATCGAGAAATCCGCCTCGCTCATGTCCGAGATGGCGGAGTAGTCCACGCACTGGAAGTAGGTGCCGTCCGACGGCAGCAGCTTGAAGCGCGTGGTGGCCAGCCCGCTGCGGAAGAAGTCGCGCTTGGCCTGGTAGAAGGCCGCCAGGTCCAGGTAGGGCGCCGGATCCGCCATGTAGTCGGCCAGCCCATGCTGCACGGGCGTGTTCACCGTGAACACATTGAACTGGTGCACCTTGCGGAATTCGGCCGAGAGCGCGGCCGGCGCGGCCACATAGCCCACCTTCCAGCCGGTCACGTGGTAGGTCTTGCCGAAGCTCGACACCACGAAGCTGCGGCGTGCCAGCTCAGGGTGACGCGACACCGACTGGTGCGGCTGGCCGTCGAACACCATGTGCTCGTACACCTCGTCGGACAGCAACAGAATGTCGGTGCCTGCCAGCAAGTCGGCCAGGCGGTCCATGTCGCCGGCGCGCCAGATGGTGCCGGTGGGGTTGTGCGGCGTGTTGATCAGCAGCATCCGCGTGCGCGGCGTGATGGCGGCGGCGAGGCGGTCGAAGGGGATGCGGAAGTGCGGCGCGTCCAGCGCCACCGACACCACCTTGCCGCCGGCCAGCTCGATCGCGGGGATGTAGCTGTCGTAGCAGGGTTCCAGCACGATCACTTCATCGCCCGGGTGCACGGCGCACAGGATGGTGGTCAGGATGCCTTGCGTCGCGCCGGCCGTGACCGTGATCTCGCTGTCCCAGTCGTAGGCATGGCCGTACAGCTTGCCGATCTTGTCGGCGATGGCCTGGCGCAGCTTGGGCACGCCCGCCATCGGCGGGTATTGGTTCAGGCCCGAGCGCATCGCATGCGCGACGGCATCGACGATCTTCGGGTCGCAGTCGAAATCCGGGAAGCCCTGGCCGAGGTTGACGGCATTGCGCTCGGCGGCCAGCGCCGACATCACGGTGAAGATGGTGGTGCCGACCTTGGGCAGGCGCGAAATCGGCGGCGTGAAGGGAGCAAGGGTGCCGGGCTGGGCGGAGAGGTTCGTGGGCATGGGAAGCTGCGTCAGGCTAGGCGGTCGGGATGGGCGGAAAACGATGCTGGCATTCTAGCGGGGATCGGCCGGCGCCTGCGCCGTGGCCTCCTCACGCGCTGCCAGCCAGCTGCCGAAGGCCTGGGGCAGCATGATTTCCACGCCACTCTGGCGGCGCAGGCGGCCCTTGAGCTTGAGCACGGCCTTGTCCTTGGAGACCAGGCAGGCGGCCTGGGCAAAGTGCGCCAGCTCGATGAACTTCTGGTCGTCCGTGTCGCGGCAGCGCGGCAGGCGGGCGGCCAGCGTGTCGGCTTCGTCCGGGGTGGCGATGGCGGTGGTCAACCGGTCGACCGTGGCCATGGCGGCAGGAATATCGACGCCAAAATGGGCAAATTGCGGATAAGCCAGCACTCGGCGCAGCTCCTCGCGGCAATCGGCGCGGATCACCGCAGCAATGGCGCCGGCGTCCAGCGCGGCCCGGATGGGCTCGACATGCGGATCCACAAAGACCAGCAGGTCGACCCAGATGTTGGAGTCGAGCACGACCCGCGGCGCCAGCAGGCCGGGAACGGGGCCGGGGCCGGGAATGGCCTGCGGGGGCGGCGGGGAATTGACGGGTACTGCGGTGGAGTCGGGGTGCATTCGTTACAATCTGGCCTTTGTGTTTGCCGCGATTTTGCCATGCTCATCGTCCTGTCCCCTGCCAAGTCGCTCGACTACGAGACGCCCGCGCGTCTGAAGACCCATACGCTGCCCCGTTTTATCGACCGCTCGGCGGTGTTGATCGAGCGGCTGCGCAAGCTCGCGCCACAGGATATCGGGGCGCTGATGGACATCTCGGACAAGCTCGCGGTACTCAATGCCACCCGCTATGGCGACTGGTCGCCGGCGTTCACCGCGGCCAACAGCAAGCAGGCCGTGCTCGCCTTCAATGGCGATGTGTACGAGGGGTTCGACGCGTCCAGCCTGTCGGCCGACGAGCTTGGCTTCGCGCAAAAACATGTGCGCATCCTGTCCGGCCTGTACGGCGTGCTGCGCCCGCTCGACTGGATGCAGCCCTACCGGCTGGAGATGGGCACGCGCCTGGACAACGTGGCGGGCAAGGATCTCTATGCGTTCTGGGGCGATGACGTCACGCAGTTGCTCAACGATGACTTCAAGGCACAGAAGGCGGAAGGCAGCCCGACCCTGGTCAACCTGGCCTCCGAGGAATATTTCAAGGTGGTGCGTCCCAAGGTGCTCGGCGCCAGGATTGTCACGCCGGTGTTCGAGGACTGGAAGGGCGGCCGCTACAAGATCATTTCGTTCCATGCCAAGCGGGCGCGCGGCTTCATGGCCCGCTACGCGGTGACGCATCGCATCACCGAGCCGGCCAAGCTCAAGCGCTTTGCCGAGCACGGCTACGTCTTTGACGCCGCGGCTTCCGACGATGCCCGCTGGGTCTTCCGCCGCCGCCTGGAAGACTGACACGCGCTCCGGCTACGGCCTATCGCCCCCGAACCCAGCGCCAGGGATGGCCCACAGGCTTCCCGGCACGCACCCTCCGAGACGCCATACCATGAGTTCAGCCCTGCATATTTCCGCCAGTTTCGACGCGGGCGCCATCGAAGTCGAATCGCTTGCGCAAGCTAGCGACATCCGCCTGCGCATCCGCGCCGACTCGCACGCCGAGTTCCGCCAGTGGTTCCATTTCCGCCTGCAGGGCGCGGGTGGCCAGTCTTGCCGCCTGCAGTTCCTCAATGCCGGCGACTGTACCTACCCCGACGGCTGGCGCGGCTACCAGGCCGTGGCCTCCTATGACCGCGCGCACTGGTTCCGCGTGCCGACCAGCTTCGATGGCAGCACCATGACGGTGGCCTTCACGCCCGAGCACGACAGCGTCTGGCTGGCCTACTTCGAGCCGTACTCCGAAGACCGCCACCTGTCCCTGCTGGCCACCTGCCAGCGTTCGCCGCTGGCGCGGCTGTCGCACCTGGGCAGCACGGTAGACGGACGCGACATGACCGCGATCACGGTCGGCACGCCCGGCGACGGCAAGAAGACCATCTGGATGATCGCGCGCCAGCATCCCGGCGAGACCATGGCGGAGTGGTTCTGCGAGGGCGTGCTGCAGCGCCTGACGGGCACCGGCATGTGGGCCGGCGACCCGGTGGCGCGCTGCCTGCTGGAGCGCGCCGTGTTCCATATCGTGCCGAACATGAATCCCGATGGCTCGGCGCGCGGCAACCTGCGCACCAATGCGGCCGGCGCCAACCTCAACCGCGAATGGATGGCCCCCAGCGAGCAGACCAGCCCGGAGGTGTATCACGTGCGCCGCGCCATCGAGGCCACCGGCTGCGACATGTTCTTCGACATCCATGGCGACGAGGGCCTGCCCTATAACTTCGTCGCGGGCAGCGAGATGCTGCCCGGTTTTACCGAGGCGCAGAAAGCCGAACAGCTTCGCTTCATCGACGCGTTCAAGCGCGCGACGCCGGACTTCCAGGACGTGCACGGCTACGCTGCCAGCAAGTACAACCAGGACGCGCTCAAGCTGGCTTCGAAGTACATCGGCCATACCTTTGGCTGCCTGTCGCTGACGCTGGAGATGCCGTTCAAGGACAACGCCGACCAGCCCGATCCGGTGGTGGGCTGGAACGGCGCGCGCAGCGCCTTGCTGGGCGCGGCGTTGCTGCAGGCGGTGCTGGCGCAACTGGGCTGAGGATGCGCGGCCAGGCGCCAGGCCGCCCCCAAACGGGCCGCAGGCGCCTGGCCAGGCCTTAGTGCGCCTTCTTGGTGGACTTGCTCGTGGTCTTGGCGCCGCTGCTCTTGGCGGTCGATTTGCTGCTGCTCGACTTGGACGAGGTCGACTTGGTGGCCTTGCCCGAGCTGGACTTGCTGGCCTTGCTGCCTTTGTGGCCCTTGCTGCTGGTGGCCTGCCGCGTACTGCTGCTGCGCACCGCGGGCGCTGCCGCCGGCTCGCTGATGACGGTGCCGCTGCCATCGAGCAATTCATAGGCCAGCATCATGCCGTCGGCATAGCCGCAGCGTACCTTGACCGGTTCCCACTGGGCTTCGGCGCGGCGCTTGTGGGCGGTCGCGGAGAATGTCACCACGGAGCTGACGGGCACCGCTTGCTTGCCTTGCGAGAAGCGGCCGTCCCATGGCTCCACGGTAGCCTGGCCGGCGCCGAGCGCGCCGGTGGGGATCTTCAATGCGTCGTAGGTGGCCGAGCGTGGCACCACCCAGCTGGCGTGCGCGGCGCAATCGGCCACATCCGCGCTGGCATTCTCGGTCTGCATCAGTTGCTCGCGCATCTGCGCACGGTACTCGGCCAGGCTCACGCGGCCTTGCGCGGGCAGGGTCACGGTCTTGGTAGGCGGTGCGGCGGTGGCGGGCGGGGTCGGCGCGGGGCGGCTGGATGTGGAGTTGGCAGCGGCTGCCTTGGCGGCCGGGGTGGCGATGCCGGGGGTCACCACGGCGTCGCGATCGTTGAGCGGGGTATCGGCGCAGCCCACCAGGGCGATCGCACCTGCCACTGCAGCAGCGAGCGCACACAGCCGGCTGCTGAGGAGGTCAGAGATTCGTCGGATCACGGGATCGTCTTGCTTTGGAGCATAAGGGGTTGGCAAAGGTCTGCCATGATAGAGGAAACCCATGCAGCAAAGTTCCGAAATCTCCCGACTTTAGGGTTCTGCCCGAAGTGAAAGCATGCGGGATGTGCAGCAGAGTGCAGCGTTCTGCCCGGCTGCACGGGCCGCCCGGGGATGGCGGCGCGAGGTGTGAGATAGGAGTGGGGTGCCGGTGAGGCCTGCCACGCATTGCGCGGCGGGCCTCCCGGTTTTCAGCGCCTTCAAACTTGAAAACGCTGAATCGCTCAGATGGTCTTGACGAAGACCTTGAGGTCGTCCAGCAGCGCGTTGAGGTCGGCCTTGAGCTTGCCGAAGCCCGCGTTGTGCACCAGGCCGACTTCGTCCATGTACAGCTTGCGGTTGATCTCGATCTGCAGGCTGTGGCGCTTTTGCGCCGGCTGGCCCACCACGCGCACGATTTCCACGCCCTTGTAGGGGTGGTTGCGCCAGACGTCGTAGCCCATGTCCTTGAGCACGCCTTCCACGCGGTCCGTGAAGCGCGTGTCGCAGGTGGTGCCGTCGCGGTCGCCCACCACGAAGTCCGGATGCTGCAGCCCGGGATGCTCGGTGGCGTACTGCGCCGCCTCGCTGGGCATCGAGTGGCAGTTGATATGCCAGGCGCTGCCGTGCGTGGCGACGGCCTGATCGGCCAGCTTCTGCAGTTGCGCATAGTAGGGCAGGTAGTACTGCGCAATGCGCGCCTGCACCTCGGCCACGCTCAGCTTGCGGTCGTAGATGGCCTCGCCGGTATCCAGCACGCGCCACACCAGGCCCTTGCCAAGACGGGTCTTGGAGGTTTCCTGGCGCGGGCCGGGCCAGGGCGCGTCGAGCACGGCTTCGTCGATTTCCTCGATGCCGCGGTTGGCGTCGAGGTAGCTGCGCGGGAAGCCCGCGCACAGCAGCGCAATGCCGCGTGCGGGAGCGTCGGCGTACAACTCGTCGACGAACGTGTCTTCGGCCTGGCGCAGCAGCGACAGGGGCAAGCCGGCCGCCGGCCGGAAATCGGCCGGGTAGCTGGTGGCGCTATGCGGCGAATCGAGAAAGAGCGGGCTGCTCTCGCCTTGCGGCAGTTGCAGGAGGTAAGGGCTGAGCCCGGTCTTTCGGTCTGCTTCCGTCATGATGTGCGTCGTTTAATCCAGGGTGATCTTGGCTGCTGCGGCGATGCGCTTGTTCTTCGCCACTTCGGTCTTGATCTGCACGGCGAACTGCGCCGGCGTGTTGCCAACCGGCACCGCGCCCAGCTTCTCCAGCTTAGCCTTTACTTCGGGCAGCGCCAGTACCTTGACGGTGGCGTCGTGCAGCTTGGCTTGCACGTCGGCAGGCAGGTTGGCCGGCGCGATCAGGCCGAACCAGGCGGCGTCGTTGACTTCGGGCAGGCCGAGCTCGGCAAACGTCGGCACATTGGGCAGGGCCGGCACACGCTTGGGCGAGGCCACGGCCAGGGCGCGCAGCTTGCCGCCTTCGATGAACGGCAGCGAGGACGGCAGGTTGTCGAACAGCACTTGCACCTGGTTGGCCAGCGCATCGTTCAGCGCCGGGCCCACGCCCTTGTACGGCACGTGCAGCAGTTCGGTCTTGCTGCTCATCTTGAACAGCTCGCCCATCATGTGCGAGACGCTGCCGTTGCCGGCCGAGCCGTAGGCCATCTTGTTCGGCTGGGCCTTGGCCAGCGCGATGAAGGCCTTCATGTCGTTGGCCTTCACCGCCGGGTTGATGCTCATCACGTTAGGCACCGAAGCCAGGTTGGTGATGGTGGTGAAGTCCTTGGTTGCGTCATACGACAGGCGCGGGTACACGGCCGGGTTGATGCCGTGCGTGGAAGCGGTGGCGATGCCCAGGGTGTAGCCGTCCGGCGCGGCCTTGGCCAGGTAACCGGTACCAATGCTGCCGCCGGCGCCGCCGCGGTTGTCCACCACCACGGTCTGGCCCAGTTGCTGGCCGAGCTTGTCGGCCACGATGCGCGCCACGATGTCGGTGGTGCCACCTGCCGGGAACGGCACGACCAGCGAGATCGGCTTGGTCGGGTACGTGCCCTGGGCAGCGGCCGACAGCGACAGGCCGGCGGCGGCGGCGCCAGTGGCGGCGGCAAGGAGGCGGAGCATGTTACGGCGTTGCATGGTTCGGTTCCTGAATGGACGGAGGAGAGGAGGAAAGGGCTTGACGCGATGAAAGCAACTAAAGCGATGAAAGCGGGGAAAGGAAAGGCTTCCCTGATTCTGCTTGTTCGTGCAGTCACACCGCAAACGAAATAAAATCGTGCGATCATTCCGTTTGGTAGCGAAGTAAGGGGTTATCTATGCGACGCTTATGTCCGTCGCTGACTGAATTGCAGGCTTTCGAGGCTGCCGCACGCTACAACAGCTTCACCACCGCGGCGCGGGAGCTCCACGTCACGCAGGGTGCCGTGAGCAAGCAGGTGCGCAGCCTGGAGGCCTTCCTTGGCGTGGAACTGTTCGAGCGCGTGCGCCAGCGCCTGATGCTGACCGATGCCGGCCAGCGCTACCTGGACCGCATCCGCCCCAGCCTGACCGAGATCGAGGCCGCCACGGTGGAGCTGATCGCCAAGCAAGGCCGGGGTGGCACCCTGCACATCGCCAGCATGCCCACGCTGGGCGCCAAGTGGCTGATTCCGCGCTTGCCGCAGTTCTTCGAGAAGCATCCCGACGTCAGCCTTGAATTCGTGCCGCACGCGCAGGGCTACGACTTTTCCCAGCCCGACCTCGATGCCGCCATCCGCTTCGGCGACGGCATGTGGCCTGGCAGCCTGGCCGACTACATGACCGGCCGCGAAGTCCTGCCCGTATGCCGCCCGGCCCTGCTGGCAGGGGAGCCCGAGGGCATGGCGCGCGCGCCGTCGGGGCTGCTGCGCTTCTCGCTGCTGCACCACACCACCGTGCCCGAAGCCTGGCCCGACTGGTTCGCCGAGCTTGGCGTGGCGACCCGCAAGGCGTGGAGCGGAGCACGCTTCGACCAGTTCTCGCTGCTGACCCAGGCGGCGATGTCGGGGCTCGGCATCGCGCTGATCCCGCGCTGCCTGATCGAGGAGGAGCTTGCCACCGGCGTGCTGGTGGTGGCGCATCCGGCGCGGGTGCTGAGCAAGAAGGGCTACTACCTTTGCTATCCCGAGCAGAAACAGCATCTGCCGGCGCTGCAGACCTTTCGCCAATGGGTGATGGAAGGCGTCGACGTGGTGGCGTGAGCCGCGCGTCCCCGCTGTAATCAAAACTTACGCTTTTCCGCGACGGTTTTTTCCGCCCGCCTGCGTTTAAGAGACATGACAGACATGACAAGCCTGCGCGCGAAGCGGCGCCAGGCTGTGGATTGTGGACTGGAGGCTCTCATGCGCAGGTCAATTGCCCTCTCATCTAGCCTGGCCCGCCTGGGCGTTGCCATGACGGCGGCGTTCGCGCTGGCGCCGGCATTCGCGCAAACCATCGTGATCGCGCCCTCGGCGCCCCCGCCGATGCGCCAGGAGGTCCTGCCGCCCGCGCGTGGCGGCTACGTCTGGGATCCGGGCCACTGGCAATGGCGCAATGGCGCCTACGTCTGGCTGGTCGGGCATTGGCGGCCTGCCCGGGCGGGCTACCGCTGGGTGCCGGGGCACTGGGTGGCGCGCGGCCCGCAATGGCGCTGGGTCGAAGGGCATTGGGCGCCGTGACCGGCATGACATGGGTCAAGCGCGAAGGCAGTAACCACAGCAAGGGGAAATCGATGAAAAGCCTTCTGATCGCGGCGCTGGTCGCCGTCACGTTGTCTGGCTGCGTGATCGTGCCGGCCCGGCCTGCCTACTATCACTATCGCGCGCCGGTTTTTGTCTACTGACGGGGGAAGCCGCGCCTGCCCCGGGGGGCGGGCGCGGCGTGCGAGAAGGATGAACCGGCAACGCGGAACCACACCCATTGAGCGACACAGATCCGGACGATGCGCTGCTGGCGCGGGTCGGCAAGCATGACGCAGCCGCGGTGCGCGAGATGGTCTCGCGCAAGCTGCCACGCGTGCTGGCGCTGGCCACGCGCATGCTGGGAGACCGCGGCGAAGCGGAAGACGTGGCGCAGGAAGTCTTCATGCGCTTGTGGAAGCAGGCCGCGCGCTGGCAACCCGGCCGGGCGCGCTTTGACACCTGGCTGCATCGGGTGGCGCTGAACCTTTGCTACGACCGCTTGCGCGGCACGCGCGAGCAGGCCATGGATTCCTTGCCGGAACCCGCGGCGTCCGGGGCGGGGCCCGAGGACGGGCTGGATGCAGCGGCGCAAGGCGCGCGCGTGGGCGCGGCGCTGGCTAAGCTGCCGCCGCGCCAGCGCGAGGCGCTGGTGCTGCAGTACTACCAGGAGTTGCCCAATGGCGAGGCCGCCGCGCTGATGGGCATCAGCATCGAGGCGCTGGAAAGCTTGCTCGCGCGCGCACGCCGCAACCTGCGCGACTTGCTCATGCAGGACGGCCATCACGAGGACTTGCGATGACACCTGAGAGATTTCACGCACTGACCGAGAGCTATGGTGCCAACCCGGCACGCTGGCCCGAAGGGGAGCGGGCCGAGGGCCAGGCCATGGCCGCCGCTCCCGGGCAGCTTGGCGCGTTGGCCGAAGCTGCCGCGCTCGACCGTTTGCTGGCCGCGCATGAGGTGGCGGCCCCGGATGCGGCGTTGCAGCGCCGCATCGCCGCGAGCGCGAGCGCGAGCGCGAGCGCGCCGCGCGCGCCGTGGTGGTGGTCCGGGCTGGGCCTGGCCGGCGTCGGCCGGGCCGGC
>NZ_BAAILO010000377.1:51116-55094 GCF_054589115.1 Cupriavidus sp. 8B
CCGTGCTGGCCACGGTGCCGGCGCCGGCCGCCATCGATCTGCCCTACGCATCGACCGGCTTCGGTGGCATGGCGCATAACGGGAGCGAGGAATGAACGAGCGTACGCCGAAGCGGCTCAAGGTAGCGCTGGCGATCTCCGTGCTGGTCAACGTGTTCTTGCTGGGCGCGATTGGTGGTGGCGGCTATCGCTGGTACGCCGTGGAGCGCCATGCGGCCGCGCAGCCGCGCGGCCTGCGCTTTGCCGCCGACGGACTGGAGGCCGAGCAGCGCAGGCAGTTCCTGCAAGGCTTGCGCGCGGCGCGCCGTGCCGCGGCGTCGGACGTGGACGCCGCGCGCGACGGACGCCACCAGGTGGAGCAATTGCTGCGGCAGCCGCAGTTCGAGCGTGACGCGCTGGCGGCGGCATTAGCCCGCACGCGCGAGGCCGATGCCGCGGTGCGCACCCGGCTGGAAGGCAGCGTGGTGGAATTCGCCGCCACGCTGTCGCCCGCGGATCGGGAGAAGCTGGCCGATGCACTGGTCCAGCGCGGCCCGCTGCGCACGGCGCCGGCGCGGCCCGCGAAGGCAGCGCCATGACGCGGCGATCGAGAACAACAGCAAAGCTGTGGTTGATGCCGAGGACGAGGATTTCCCAGGGGAGCAACACATGACAAACACCGCCATGACGGCCGCGGCTGTCGCGGTCAACCGGTTCGGGCTGGGCGCGCGCCCGGATGAGCCGCTGCCGGCCGATCCGCGCGGCTGGCTGCTGGGCCAGTTCGAGCGCTACGAGGCCAGGCCCGCCTCCTGGAGCGCGCAGCCGGGCACAGCCGCGTTGGCCGGCGAGTTCGGCGCCCAGCAGCGCGAGGTGCGCCAGGCGCAGGCCGACGCGAAGACCGCGGCGCGCCAGCAATTGCAGCGCGAGACGCGCGAGGCTTATCGCGATACCGTCGATGCGCGCGTGACCAGTGCGCTGGTCACGCAGGCGCCGTTCGTCGAGCGGCTGGTGCATTTCTGGTCCAACCACTTCGCGGTCTCGGTGGAGAAGCCGGCCGTAGCCGCGCTGGCCGGCGCCTTCGAGGCCGAGGCAATCCGTCCCCATGTGCTCGGACGCTTCGAGGACATGCTGGTCGCGGTGGAGCGCCATGCCGCCATGCAGGTCTTCCTGGACCAGGTCCGCTCGATCGGCCCCGACAGCATGGCCGCGCGGGTGGCCGCGCAGCGTGCGCCCGAGCGCCAGCTTGGATTGAACGAGAACCTCGCGCGCGAAATCCTGGAGCTGCATACGCTCGGCGTGCGCAGCGGCTACCAGCAGGCCGACGTGACCGAGTTCGCGCGGGCGCTGACCGGCTGGAGCATCGGCGGCCTCGGCGCGCGCGAGGACGGCGAGCCCGGGCGCTTCCAGTTCCGCGCGCGCGTGCATGAGCCCGGCACCCGCACCATCTTGGGCCGCAGCTACCCGCAGCAAGGTGAAGCGCAGGCGCTGGCCGTGCTGCATGACCTCGCGCAGAGCGAAGCCACGGCCAATCACCTGGCCACCAAGCTGGTCCGCCACTTCGTCGCCGACGTGCCGCCGCCCGCGCTGGTGGCGCGCTTGTCCGAGGCGTATCAGCGCAGCGGTGGCGCGTTGCCCGAGATGTACCGCGCGCTGGTGCAGTCGCCCGAGGCGTGGGCCAGCGAGCCGGCGAAATTCAAGACGCCTTGGGAGTGGACCCTCTCCTCATTGCGCGGGTTGGGTTTGCGCGAGGCGGGCGCACAGCACTTCGCGCCCATGTTGACCCAGCTCGGCCAGCCGGTCTGGCGGCCGGGCTCGCCCGCGGGCTACGACGACATCGCCGCAAGCTGGGCCGCGCCCGATGCGTTGGTGCGCCGGGTTGAGATGGCGCAGCGCCTGGCGGCGCGCGTCGGCGACCGGATCGATGCGCGCGAGCTCGGCCCCAAGCTGCTCGCCGGCACGCTGTCGGCGCCGACCTCGGCCGCCATTGCGCGCGCCGAAAGCGCGCAGACCGCACTGGCCTTGCTGCTGGTGTCGCCCGATTTTCAACGGAGGTAATTGCCATGTTTTCCCGCCGAGATTTCCTCCGCGCGGCCGGCGGCGCCGCCGCCATGCTTGCGTTGCCGCGCCTCACGCTCGCCAGCGTGGATTCCGATCGCCGCTTTGTCTTCGTCATCCAGCGCGGCGCCGCCGATGGCTTGAACACGGTCATTCCCTACGCCGATCCCGGCTACGCCCGCCTGCGTGGCGCGCTGGCCATCGACGCAGCGCAAGCCACGCGGCTCGACGGCACCTTTGCGCTGCATCCCGCGTTGACGGAGACGGCGCGGATGTACAGCGCGGGGCAGGCGCTGTTCGTGCATGCGGTGGCATCGCCCTACCGGGAGCGCTCGCATTTCGACGGGCAGAACGTGCTGGAGACCGGCGGCGCCGCGCCCTACCAGGTCAAGGACGGCTGGATGAACCGGCTAGTGAGCCTGCTGCCCAAGCGGCCGGATAACGCCATCGCCTTCGCGTCCACGGTGCCGGCGGCGCTGCGCGGGCCGGTGGAAGTCGGCTCCTATGCGCCATCGGCGCTGCCTTCGGCGCCCGATGACCTGCTCACGCGCGTCGGGCAGCTCTACGAGATGGACGCGCAACTGCACCCCCTCTGGAACGCGGCCATGCAAGCCCGCGGCCTGGCCGGCGACGCCGGCGCGCGGCAGGACCCCGCCAGCCTTGGCCGCCTTGCCGCCGGTTTCCTGGCCCGCGCGGACGGGCCGCGCATCGCCATGATCGAGACCGGCGGCTGGGATACGCACAGCGCGCAAGCGCCGCGGCTGGCGGCCCGGCTCAAGGCCCTCGACACCATGCTAGCCGCGCTGCGCGACGGCCTCGGCCCCGCATGGGACCGCACCACTGTGCTGGTCGCCACCGAGTTCGGACGCACGGCCGCCGCCAACGGCACGGGCGGCACCGATCACGGTACTGGCGCGGTGGCGATGCTGGTGGGAGGGGCGGTCAAGGGTGGGCGTGTCATGGCCGACTGGCCGGGTTTGGGGCAGGGGGCGCTCTACCAGGGGCGCGATCTGGCGCCGACCATGGGGTTGGATGGGTTGATCGCCGCGGCTGCGGGGCAGAGTTTCGGGTTGGATGAGGGGCGGGTTGGAGGGGTGTTGTTTGGGGAGGTTTGGAAGGGGGGGAGGATGGGGGAGTTAGTGGGGGTGTGATTGTGTTGCTTGCTTGTGGCCCTGCCACGAAACCATCATGGCGTGATATATCGTGATGCTCCGATCCGGTACCGGCAGATGGGCGAATGGGCAGGGATGCTGCTACCGGGGGCCTTACCACGAAACCAGCGTCATTAACAGGATCGTGGCCATTTAAATCGGTAACGGCACGAGTGAATTAAAACCCGGGGCCTGACGACGAAACCACGGGGCGGGGGTGTCAGGATTTTTGTGTGCAAGGCTAAAAACCTGCCTGCCGGGCAGGCTGCCCGGCAGGCAGGCCTTTGATCCTATCTCAGCGATGGGGTTGTGTGAAGCGATCCTCGTAGAGGATCGCGAACTGGTTCATGGCGGCTTTCCAGTCGTGCGTGGCGCTGCCCCACTTGCCGGTGATGTTGCGCAAGGCTAGCCACAGCAGTTTGGTGGCCGCTTCATCGCTCGGGAAGTGCCCGCGGGTCTTGATGATCTTACGCAGTTGCGCGTTGATGCTCTCGATGGCATTCGTGGTGTAGATGATCTTGCGGATGGCCGGCGGGAACGCAAAGAATGGAATCACCCGGTCCCAGGCGCGATGCCAGGAGGCTGCAATCGGTGGGTAGCGCTTGCCCCAGTCGCTTTGCTCGAAGGCCAACAGCGCCGCCTCGGCGGCCTCAACCGTGGCAGCCGTGTAGACAGGCTTGAGCGCGGCCGCCACCACGCGGCGGTCCTTCCAGCTCGCGTAGTCCAGGCTGCCGCGTATCAGATGCACGACACAAGTCTGCAGTGTCGTGCTCGGGAACACCGCGTTCAGGGCC
>NZ_BAAILO010000378.1:0-770 GCF_054589115.1 Cupriavidus sp. 8B
CTATCGGAATAGCGCCTGATCCCTGATCGTTGCCGCTGCCGGCGGACAACCGTGAGTACCACGACACCGAACGAGAGAGACCTTGGAATTTTACGTCATTCAAGCGCTAAGCATGCTCTTCACGGCCTATCTCGCCCACAGGCGCGGCAGGAATCCCTGGCTATGGGGAGCACTGGCCTATTTGCTCACGCTTCTCACGCCGCTTGTGCTCGCATTCGTCACACGGGAACGGCCACGCACACTCGAAAAGTACCTGGCACAGTATCCCCACTGCCGCACCGGGCGCGGCATCAGCTGTGCTCATTGCAATTCGGGCAGCATCCGGCTATGGCACCAGCGCGGAGTTCTGTTTAACCGCGCCAAGCACCTGTGCAACCATTGCGGCTCGTACTTGTACGACAGCTAAGCTGCCGATCCCAACGAACAGCGGCCTTCGCCCCCCTCCTTTCGGGGGTTAAGTCCTTCGCACTTTTGCCGATACATCGAGATGTCGCGCTGCGCCAGCGTCGCGCTCCTGTTGTATCCACACCCATTTACCACCACCGGATTTAATACATTGCGCCTCTTTCTTGCGATCTTTCTGCCCTGGGTCCAATTCTTCACGATTGGCCGCCCTTTTGCCGCCGTCATTTGCTTGCTCCTGCAGATTACCCTGATCGGTTGGGTTCCAGCCGCAATCTGGTCGACCTACGCGCTCAGCCAGTACAAGACGAACAAGAAGATCGACGCCGCGCTGAACGCACGGCGCTAGACGCGCACGCGCCCTTGAC
>NZ_BAAILO010000379.1:0-356 GCF_054589115.1 Cupriavidus sp. 8B
TCTTCACGGAGACATAACATGCCTATCATTGTTTGCGAATGCAAGGTCGGAATCGAAGCTGGCGTCAAGGCCAAGATCGCCAGCGAGTTCACGAGCGCGATCAGGGAGATCATCCTTTCGCCGCTCGACTTGATTAGCGTCGTATTCCATGAAGCCACGCCCGACAACCTCTACCGTTCGGGAGAGCCCACTTCCGAAACGCTGATCTTCTGCCACATACGTGATGGGCGCAGCGACGGCGCCATACTATCGCTGGCCAAAAAAGTGAGCTCGATCTGGAGCGCGTGCACCGGGGCAACGGAAGACGAAGTCGAGGTTCTCGTCACACTGTATCCCGCCAAATACGTCGTGCGCGG
>NZ_BAAILO010000380.1:0-11352 GCF_054589115.1 Cupriavidus sp. 8B
CAGTTGCAGTTGCAGTTGCAGTTGCGGCCACCCCCCCCTCCCTTCAATCCCGCCGATTCACCAACACAATCCCCCCCAACACCAGCACCGCAGCAATCGCAAACCGCATGCCAACAGCGTCATGCATCAGCACCACGCCAAACGCCACCCCGAACAGCGGCGTCAGAAACGAAAACACCGACAAGCGCGACGCCAGGTACTGACGCAGCAGCCAGAACCACGTCAGATAGCTGGCGAACGCAATTAGCACCGACTGGTAGAACAGGCTGGCTACCACCATGCCATCGACGCGCGCATGCACATGCTGGCCGGCTGCAAGCGCCATGGCCAGCAGCATCACCGCCGACACCGCAAGTTGATAGAGCAGCGTCTTGCTGGGCGCTGCCGAAGCCAGCCGGCTGGCGCGCACCACCACCGTGGTGGCGGCCCACAGGAAGCCGGCAAGGATCCCCAGCGCATCGCCCAGCAATGTGCTGCCGCCATGCGCGGCCGGCGCGGTGATGCCATCGGCAAAGGCCAGCGCCATCCCGCAGAAGGCCAGCCCGACGCCCAGCCATTGCCCGCGCCGCAGACGTTCGCCGGCGACGCTCAGATGCAGGCCGAGGGCGGTAAAGATGGGAGCGGTGTAGAGAAACACCGCCATGCGTGAAGCGGTGGTGTGGCCGAGCCCGACGAAGATGCAGAAGAACTCGGCGCCGAACAGCAAGCCAGCCAGCAGCCCGGCGCCCAGCGTGCCGTCGTGTTGCCACAGCGGCGTGCGGCGCCAGGCGGCAAAGCCGAACACCAGCAGCGCCCCCACGGCAGAGCGCACGCCGGCCTGCAGCACCGCGCCCATCAGCGGCGCGGTCGCCTTGATGACCACTTGCTGCAGTCCCCAGGCCAGGCACAGCACCACCATCAGCGTGACGGCCGTGCCGTCGAGCGGGCGCCGGCTTGGCGACAGTGCGCTCACCTCAAGGACGGCCGGCGTCGCGCGTGGAATTGCGCTCGATCAGCTCGATCTTGTAGCCGTCCGGGTCTTCAACGAAGGCGATCACGGTGGTGCCGCCCTTGACCGGGCCGGCTTCGCGCACGACGTTGCCGCCGGCGGCGCGGATACGCTCGCAGGTGGCTGCCGCGTTATCGGTTTCCAGCGCGATATGGCCGTAGGCGGTGCCCATCTCGTACTTTTCCACGCCGTAGTTATAGGTCAGCTCGAGCACGGCGGTTTCGGATTCCGGGCCGTAGCCGACGAAGGCGAGGCGGTATTTGTATTCGGTGTTGTCGCTCTCGCGCAGCAGTTGCATGCCGAGGATGCGGGTGTAGAAGTCGATCGAGCGTTGCAGGTCGCCGACGCGGAGCATGGTGTGAAGGAGTCGCATTTTGGGAGAGGCCTGATTTTGTTTTGGGATAGGCCGGATATTTTAAACGGGATGGAAGCAATGGGTTTGCCTTGGCACAGGCGTGCCATTTTCCCGTTTTAAATCAAGGGCCCAGCCTAGAACGTGGGCAGCAACTCGGGCGGGTGGGCCCGCAATTGCGCGCGGGCATCCCGGAACTCCGGAAAGATCGACGCCACCGTATCCCAGAACCTCGGGCTGTGGTTCATCTCCTTGAGATGCGCCAGCTCATGGGCGGCCACGTAGTCGATCATCGACAGCGGAAAATGCATCAATCGCCAGTTCAGGCGGATCTTGCCGTCGGCGGTGCAACTGCCCCAGCGCGTGGCGGCGGAGGTCAGCGCGAACGCGCTATGCCGCACGCCGAGCTTTTCCGCGTAGATATCGAGCCGCTGCGCCAGCAGGCGCCGTGCCTGGTGCTGCAGCCAGCCTTGCACGCGGTCCTTGATCTGCTGCTCGTCCGCGTGCGCGGGCAGCGCGAGATGCAGGATGCGCGTGTCGGCATCGAACAGCAGCACGCCGGCGGGAGACTCCAGCTGCAGCGTGATGGGCTTGCCCAGGAAGGGCAGGCTGGCGCCTTCGCGCCATTGCACGGTGGGCAGCACGCGGCGGGCTTCGCGGTGCTGCCATTCGCCCAGCTTGTTGAAGATCCAGCGCTGCTTTTCCAGAATGGCCGACTCGATGTCGGCCAGCGTGACCCAGCGCGGCGCCGTGATGGACAGGCCGCGGTCGTCCACGGTGAAACCGATGGTACGGCGCGACGAGCGCTTGAGCGTGTAATGCACGGCGCGCTCGCCTACCAGCAGCCGCCGTGCATTGGGCTGCGGCTGGGGCCAGGGCTGCGCAGTCGGAGAGATGGGCTGCACCACCGGCGCCAATCCGCCTGGCACCATGCCGGGCGCCCTGTCCTCGCCCGCAAGGGCGTCGGACAGCGGCAGCTCCATCTGGGAACCGGGGGAGTCGGGGGACGGGCGCAGCAATTTCATGCGGGCGTTTTGCTCCGGTAGCTCTCGGCGTCGATTCTACGCATATCTTGTTCGATCCACGCCTCAACCTCCTGGTTGACCTGATCCGCCGTCTTGTTCGCCGACGAAATCGGCGCGCCGACGGAGACCGTGATCAGGCCCGGATACTTGAGAAACGAGTTGCGCGGCCACAGGCGGCCGGAGTTGACGGCCATCGGGATCACCCATGCGCCGGTCTCTACCGCAAGGCGGGCGCCGCCGCTCTTGTAGCGCGTCTTCTCCAGGCCGGAGCGCGTGCGCGTGCCTTCCGGGAACATGATGATCCAGGCGCCTTCGGCCAGCCGCTCGCGGCCCTGGCGCACGGCCGAGGCGAAGGCGCGGGTGCCTTCCTTGCGGTTGATGTGCACCATCTTGAGCATGCCCAGCGCCCAGCCGAAGAAGGGCACCATCAACAGTTCGCGCTTGAACACGAAGCACATCGGTTTGGGCATGGTGGCCAGGTAGGCCACGGTTTCCCACGCCGACTGGTGCTTGGACAGCACCACCACCGGCTTGTCGAGCATGGCATCGAAATGCTCGCGGCCTTCATAGCGGTAGCGGATGCCGCAGATCAGCGCGGCCGCGCCGGTCACCAGCCGCGGCCAGCCACGCACGAAGCGGTAGCGGCGCTCCGCGTTCATGAACGGAAAGACGATGAAGCACGCACAGGCATAGGGCGGCGTCAGTACCAGGAGGAACAACGCGAACAGCAAGGAGCGGAGAAAAATCATCGGTGCGGGAGTTGGGTTCAGGAGCCGGCCTGGCGCGGGGCGCCATCGCCGGTGAGCAGCCAGCGTGCAAAGGCGCGCAGGTCGTCGTGGATCAGCGTGCCGGGCGGCAGGCCGCCCTTTTTCTCGGTCTTGGAGCCTTTGCCGGTCAGCACCAGGTGCGGGGCGCAGCCCACCGCCAGCCCCGCTTCGAGGTCGCGCAGGGAGTCGCCTACCAGCGGCACGCCCTTGAGCTCTACGCCGAAGCGCTCTGCCAGTTGTTCGAGCATGCCGGGCTTGGGCTTGCGGCAATCGCAGCCGTCCGCCGCCGTATGCGGGCAGAAGAAGACCGCGTCAACGCGCCCGCCGAGATTGGCCAGCGCCTTGTGCATCTTCTCGTGCATGGCGTTGAGCGCGCTCATCTCGAACAGGCCGCGGCCGATGCCGGACTGGTTGCTGACGATCACCACGCGATAGCCGGCCTGGTTGAGCGCGGCGATCGCTTCCAGGCTGCCATCGATGGGGATCCATTCATCCGGCGTCTTGATGAACTGGTCGCTGTCGAGGTTGACGACCCCGTCGCGATCGAGCACGACAAGCTTGGGCGGTGTCTGCGGCATGATGGCTTCCCGGTGGGTGCTTGGCCGCTTACGCGGCCAGCTTGGAGATGTCGGCCACGCGATTGGCCAGCACGTGCAGCGAGGCCAGCAACGCGAGCCGGTTGGCGCGCAGCTGCGGATCTTCGGCCATCACCATGACATCGTTGAAGAACTGGTCGACCGCCTCGCGCAGCTGTGCCAGGTCGCGCAGCGCGGTGGCGAAGTCGCCGTTGGCGAAGGCGGCATCCACTTGCGGACGCACACTTTCCACCGCCTTGTGCAGCGCGCTTTCAGCGGCTTCCTGCAGCAGGGCCGGCTGCACCGTGCCGATCGGGTCCGTGTTCTTGCGCAGGATGTTGGTGATGCGCTTGTTGGCGGCGGCCAGCGCCTCGGCCTGGGGCAGGGCGGCAAAGGTGCGCACGGCTTCCAGGCGGGCCAGGATGTCGTCCAGGCGCTGCGGGCGCAGGCTCACCACGGCTTCCACTTCATGGGTGGTGTAGCCCTTGTCCTTCAGGTAGCCGCGCAGGCGGTCGTACAGGAAATCGGCAATCGCGGCTTGCGCGGGCTTGACCGCGGCAATGCCGGTGAAGGCCTGCTGGGTGAGTTCCAAGAGCGCGTCGATCGACAGTGGCAGCGGGGTCTCGACCAGCATGCGCAGGATGCCGAGCGCGTGGCGGCGCAGCGCAAACGGGTCCTTCTCGCCGGTAGGCGACAGGCCGATGCCCCAGATGCCGACCAGCGTTTCCAGTTTGTCGGCCAGCGCCACGGCCAGGCTCACCGGGCCATCCGGCAGGGCGTCGCCGGCAAAGCGCGGGCGGTAGTGCTCGGAGCACGCCAGTGCCACGCTTTCCGCCTCATCGTCGTGACGCGCGTAGTACGTGCCCATGGTGCCTTGCAGTTCCGGGAACTCGCCCACCATGTCGGTCAGCAGGTCGGCCTTGGCGAGCTCGGCGCCACGCATGGCAGCCGCCTTTTCCACGGCGATGCCGGCCGCGCCGAGCGCGTCGGCGATGTGGCCGGCGATCTGCTGCAGGCGCTGCACGCGGTCCAGCTGCGTGCCGATCTTGTTGTGATAGACCACGTTGGCCAGTTGCGGCACGCGCGAGGCGAGGGTCTTCTTGCGATCCTGGTCGAAGAAGAACTTGGCATCGGCCAGGCGCGGGCGCACCACGCGCTCGTTGCCGCTGATGATGGACTCCGGCGTATCGGTGGCCAGGTTGGAGACCACCAGGAAGCGGTTGCGCAGGTGGCCGGCGGCATCGGTCAGCGCGAAGTATTTCTGGTTGGTCTGCATGGTCAGGATCAGGCATTCCTGCGGCACTTCGAGGAAGACTTCCTCGAAGTGGCACGGATAGACCACCGGCCATTCCACCAGCGAGTTGACTTCGTCGAGCAGGGCATCGGGCATCACGACCTGGTCGGCGCCCGCCTGCTCCAGCAGCGCGGTACGGATGCGTTCGCGGCGATCTGCGTAGCTGGCCAGCACGCGGCCTTGCGATTCCAGCACGGCGGCGTATTCGCCTGGGTGTGCGATCTCGATCTCGCCGCTCGACAGGAAGCGGTGGCCGCGCGTGGTCCGGCCCGCCTGCAGCCCCAGCACGCTGACCGGCACCACCTCGGTGCCAAGCAGTGCAATCAAACCGTGCGCGGGGCGCACGAATTGCACCGTGCTGCCGTCCGGGCGCTGGTAGCTCATCACCTTGGGGATGGGCAGCCTGGCGATGGTGTCGTCCAGTGCTGCCTGCAGCCCGGCGCCCAGTTCGGCGCCGCGCGCGGTGTAGCAGTAGAAGAAGGCATCGGCCTTGCCGTCGGAGGCGCGCTCCAGGGTTTGCCAGTCGATCGCCTCGACGCCCACCGATTTAGCCAGTGCGGCCAGCTTCTTGGCCAGCGGGGCGGTGGGCTGGCCGCTGGCGTCCAGCGCCACCGTCAGGGGCAGCACTTTTTCGCGCTGCTCGCGGTCGGGCGCGCTGCGGCGCACCTTGGTGACCAGCGCGGCCAGCCGGCGCGGCGTGGCGAACGCGGTCACTGCCGCGCCGTCACCTACCAGGCCACGCTCGGAGAGGCCAGCGAAGAGGCCCTGCGCGAAGGCGTCGCCCAGGCGTGCCAGCGCCTTGGGCGGCAGCTCTTCAGTGAACAGTTCGATCAGCAGCGTATCGTTCGAATCGGTCAGGAGTTGCGACATGAATCGTTTCCAACAAGTTGTGGCACGCGCTGCGCTTTAGCAGCGCGGTGCAATAGTAGGTTCTACGCCGGATAACAGCCACAGGCCGTTTTGCTGGCGGAATTGCAGCGTGGTTGCTACGCACTGCGTGTCTGCGTTGGTGCCATTGCTTGCGCTGCTGCCACGGCCGCCAGCGGCGGGACGGGGCGCGAAGAAGCGGGCATCGAGGCGGCGCAGCCGCTTGTCGTAGCGGATCTCGTCGATGCGGCCGCTCACCCAGAAATCGATCTTGGGCGGCAGCTGCGCGGCCGAGTAATACGTCTTGATCTGCCTGCGCACCCGCCCGTTGACGGTCTCGGTCTCGACCCACGAGAGTGGGTAGCGGATCGCGCTTTCATAGGCGCGCAGCGGCACGCGGTGCCAGCCCAGGTCCTTGGAGCCCGACAGATCGCACGAGAACGTGCGCACCAGCTGCGTCCATTGGTCCAGCGAGTTGTTCGGGCCGAAAGCACCATGCCAGTGCCGGTCGATCGCCTGCTGCAAGGCCTGCGGATTGGCCTCGCACACATTGGACAGGTCGGCCGGCAGGTATAGCACCTGAGGGCTCGGCATGGACGCGGTGGCCTGGGCGGCGCCATGCGCCCCCAGGGCCAGCAGCGCCAGGGCAGCGCCTCGGCATAGCGCGCTGCGCGCCGTGCTGGTCATGCGGTGGCCTCGCGCTCGCACATCGGGAAGCCGAGCGACTCGCGCGAGTCGTAGTAGGCCTGGGCCACCAGCCGCGACAGGTTGCGGATGCGGCCGATGTAGGCCGCGCGCTCGGTGACCGAGATCGCGCCGCGCGCGTCCAGCAGGTTGAAGGTGTGGGCGGCCTTGAGCAGTTGCTCGTAGGCGGGCAGCGGCAGGCGCTTGGCGGCGTCCGCCGGTGCGGCCTCCCCGGCTTGGGCGGCATCCGGCTTGGCCTCGGCCGCGCCCATGAGGCGCTTGGCCTCCGCCTCGTGTTCCGCGAAGTGGCGGAACAGGATCTCGGTGTTGCTCTGCTCGAAGTTGTAGGTGGATTGCTCCACTTCGTTCTGGTGATAGACGTCGCCGTAGGTCAGGCGGCGGGTCTTGCCGTTTTCTTCCCACTCGGTCCACACCAGGTCATAGATGTTCTCGACCTTCTGCAGGTACATCGCCAGGCGCTCGATGCCGTAGGTGATCTCGCCGGTGATGGGCTTGCAGTCGATGCCGCCGACTTGCTGGAAGTAGGTGAACTGCGTGACTTCCATGCCGTTGAGCCAGACTTCCCAGCCCAGGCCCCAGGCGCCTAGTGTGGGGTTCTCCCAGTCGTCCTCGACAAAGCGGATGTCGTTCTGCTTGAGGTCCAGGCCCAGCGCTTCCAGCGAGCCGAGGTACAGCTCCAGGATGTTCTCGGGTGCGGGCTTGAGCACCACCTGGTACTGGTAGTAGTGCTGCAGGCGGTTGGGGTTCTCGCCATAGCGCCCGTCCTTGGGGCGGCGCGACGGCTGCACATAGGCGGCTCGCCACGGTTCCGGGCCGATCGCGCGCAGGAAGGTATGCACGTGCGAGGTGCCGGCGCCGACCTCCAGATCGATAGGTTGCAAGAGTGCACAACCCTGCCGGTCCCAGTAGGCCTGCAGGGTGAGGATCATTTGTTGGAAGGTCAGCATAGGCGAAGACTAGTAAGGGCCTGCACGCAGGCCAGCAAGCAAGGGCGGACGGCGTGGCGGCAAAGTTGCCGCAGCGCCTCACGAAGATCGTGCCAAACCCCGAATTCTATCGGTTTTTTTGCCGCCGCCAGCCATCGGCACGGCCCTTGCATGGGTCAGTGCGTCCAATCCCGCCCGCGGGGCTGGCATGTGGTGTCGGCGTTTTGCAACGAATCGGGTAAACACCGAAGGGAGCTAAAGGCTTGCCGGATACTGGTCGTTAGCGTTTTTGTATACAGTATTAGGCAGAGCTGTGCATAACAGCCGCAACCGTTTGAATCAATCCAGTTACGGGGACACCGGTCATGTCGCTACTTTCTCGCAAGCCCTATCTCGTTGCCATCGTCGTGATGATTGCCGTCGCCTTGCTATCGGTAGCAGCGGGGGCGTCTGCCTGACGACTGGCCCGGCCGCCGTCAGCCCGGCTGGCGGCGGCGCCAGGCCGCCAGTGCCAGCACCAGCAGGCATGCCGCCAGCGCCGGCATATTGCCCCACCGCACGTAGGGGGTGAATCCCTGCGTGCCCTGCACATTGGCGGTGAGCGTGCCGATGGTGAAGGTCGGCAGTTGTCCCGCCACCACGCCGTCCGGCGTCACCACGGCCGTCATGCCGGTATTGGTCGAACGCAGCATCGGCCTGCGCGTTTCCAGCGCGCGCATGCGCGAGATCTGCAGGTGCTGGTCCAGCGCGATGGTGTCGCCGAACCACGCCAGGTTGGTCACGTTGGCCAGGATATTGGCCGGCACCTTCTGGCTGCGCAGGGTCTCGGCGATTTCCTCGCCGAACAGATCCTCGTAGCAGATGTTGGGCGCCACCATGATGCCGCGCACCGGCAGCGGCGTCTGGTCCAGCCCGCCGCGGCGGAAATCCCCTAGCGGCATCTTCATCATGTCCACGAACCAATGGAAGCCGAAGGGAATGAACTCGCCGAACGGCACCAGGTGGTGCTTGTCGTAGCGGTACAGCCGTTCGGTCAACGGGCCCAGGCCAAAGACACTGTTGGTGAAATCGACTGGCGAGTCCGCGCCGGCTGCACCGAACAGCACGGTGGTGCCGCTTGCCACGGTGAAGTCGCGCACCGCGATGGCGATGTCCACCGGCAGGTCCTGCAGGATCACCGGGAATGCGGTCTCGGGCGTTACCACCAGGTCGGCAGGGGCGGCCGTGATCAGGTCGCGGTACAGCTCGAGCGAGCGCTGCACGCCGGCCGGCTCGAACTTGATGTCCTGCGCCACGTTGCCTTGCAGCAGCCGCACCGAAATGGGCTTGCCGGCAGGCGTGGTCCAGGCGATCGGCACCAGCGCGGCGCCGGCCAGCGGCAGCGCCACGGCCGCCGCCAGGGCGAGCATGCCGGCACGCATGCCGCGCGGGTTGGCGCCGCCACGGCCAAAGCCGCGTACGGCGGCCACCAGCAACGCAGCCACCGTCGCGGCCAGCGCGCCAATGCCATAGACGCCCACCAGCGGCGCAAAGCCGGCCAGCGGGCCATCGGTATGGGCGTAGCCGCTCGACAGCCAGGGAAAGCCAGTGAAGACCACGCCGCGCAGCCATTCCGACAGCCCCCAGGCCGCGCCAAAGGCGAGCGGCGCGAGCAGCGTCAGTGAGGTTGTCCGCGTACGGCGGGCAGTCAGCCAGTGCCAGGTGGCTGCGGCCAGCGCCGGATAGAGGGAGAGGAAGGCGGCGAACAGCAGCACGGCAAGCAATGCCATCCACGCTGGCATCTCGCCATAGACGTGCATGCTGATATAGAGCCACCAGATGCCGGAGAGGAACCAGCCGAGGCCGAAGGCGTAGCCGGTAGCGGCCGCGCCACGGGTGCGCGGCGCATCGGCGACCAGTGCCACCAGCCCCGCCAGCGACAGCAGTTGCAGCCACCACCATGTGTGCGGCGCGTAGGCCTGGGTATGGGCCACGCCCAGCACGGCAGCCAGAACCAAGCGGGGCAGGCTCACGCCGCGCGCGTCGTCGCGTCCGGCGCTGGCGGCGCCGGACCATGCCTGGAGCACGCGCCTCATGCGCCGTCCATGTCGGGTGCGGTGAGAGGAGTCTCGCGGCGCACCAGCAGCAGGTGTGCCTGCCGGGCGTCGGCGCGCAGGACTTCGAAGCGCATCGGCGGCAGCACCACTACTTCGCCGCGATGCGGCACATGGCCTAGGTGGTTGCTCAGCAAGCCGCCCACGGTATCGACGTCGTGATCCGAGAATTGCGTGCCGAAGGTTTCGTTGAACTGCTCGATCTCGGTCAGTCCATGCACGCGCCAGCTGCCATCGGGCAGTTGCAAGATGTTGTCATGGTCTTCGTCGAGATCGAACTCGTCCTCGATGTCGCCCACGATCTGCTCCAGCACGTCCTCGATGGTGACCAGGCCGGCGATGCCGCCGTACTCGTCCACCACCATGGCGATGTGGTTGCGGTTGATGCGGAAGTCGCGCAACAGGATATTGAGGCGCTTGGACTCGGGAATGAACACCGCCGGGCGCAACGTCTCGCGCAGGTCGAACTCTTCGTCGGTGTAATACCGCAGGAGGTCCTTGGCGAGCAGGATGCCGATGATGTTGTCGCGGCTGCCCTCATAGACCGGAAAGCGCGAGTGCGCTGTCTGCCGCATGAAGGGAATGAAGCTCTCCGGCGCGTCGGCGATATTGACGGTGTCCATCTGGCCACGGGGGACCATGATGTCGCGCGCGGTAAGTTCGGATACCTGGAACACGCCTTCGATCATGGAAAGCGAGTCGGCGTCGATCAGGTTGCGCGCATGCGCATCCTGGAGCACCTCAAGCAATTCGGCACGGGAGTCGGGCTCGGGAGAGATGAAATCCGAGAGCCGTTCGAGCAGGGATCGGGGACGGTCGGCTGACTTCGAACTGGGATAAGGGTCGTTCATGGCGCGACGAGCGCGGGGTGGATATCGGTTGAAGGATACACTAAAAGGGTTTGGGGGCTGTGACTTGGGGGTGACGGGGGGAGGTTTGGCTGTGTTTGAAACTGCAACTGCAACGGCTTAACGTCAAGGGCAACTGCAACTGCAACTGCAACTGCAGTTTCACCACCCCTGCGGGGCGGCGACCTACTTTTTTGTCTTGCCAAAAAAGTAGGCAAAAAAAGGCGCCCCATACGGCCTTGGCACACCTTCACGGCTCGCTTCGCATCGCGCTGGGGTGATTCCCGCCTTCGGGCGGGAATCACGGCTACACCTAGTCTTTGATTTTGATTTTGACGTTGCCGTCTGCCTGGTACGGATCTGCGAAGCCCAGGGCTTGCAGGGTTTCCGTTTCGATGGCTTCCATTTCTTCCGCCTCGGCATCTTCCTCGTGCTCGTAGCCTTGCGCGTGCAGCACGCCGTGCACGATCAGGTGCGCATAGTGCGCTTCTAGCGGCTTTTTCTGCTCGCGGGCTTCCTGCTCTACTACCGGGCAGCACAGCACGATATCGCCGCTGACCGGGTCCGACTCGTGCTCGGCATAGGCGAAGGTCAGGACATTGGTCGCGTAGTCCTTGCCGCGGTAGCTGCGGTTCAGGCTGCGGCCTTCTTCTTCGCCGACAAAGCGGATGGTCAGCGTGGCATCGGCGTACAGCGCCGACTTGGCCCAGGTTTGCACCTTGCGCTGGGTCGGCAGGCCGCGGCGGGCCTTGAGGCCGTCGCCATATTGCAGCGCCAGTTCCAGCGATGGCGGCGTGGCGGGGGTGCCGGTGGTGGTGACCACGGGCGTGGCGGTCACGGCGACCGAGAGGGCGTCGTGGTTGTCCGGGCGCACCAGCAGGCCGGCCTGCTGGCGGTCGTCGGTGTGCTCGG
>NZ_BAAILO010000380.1:11430-41860 GCF_054589115.1 Cupriavidus sp. 8B
GCGCGACCACGCCGTCGGCAGCTTGCGACAGGTCCACGGTGACGCTGCGGCCGTCAGGCAGTTGCACGCGCAGGGCGTGTGCCTGGGTCTTGCGCGCGCGGCCTTCGGCGTCGAACAGGATCAGGCTGGCGGAGGAAGAGGATTTTGCGTTCACGATTTGGCGTTTGCTTAAGCGTCTCGATGTTGAGCGTGATATTCGTCATAGGCATCGACGATGCGCGCCACCAGCGGATGGCGTACGACGTCGGTGCTGGTAAAGCGGGTCATGGCCACGCCGCGCACTTCGCGCAGCACGTGCTGGGCTTCCACCAGCCCGCTCTTCTGCCCGCGCGGCAGGTCGATCTGGGTGGTGTCGCCGGTGATGACCGCCTTGGAGCCAAAGCCGATCCGGGTCAGGAACATCTTCATCTGCTCGGGCGTGGTGTTCTGCGCCTCGTCCAGGATGATGAAGGCGTGGTTCAGCGTGCGCCCGCGCATATAGGCCAGCGGCGCGACCTCGATCATCTGGCGCTCGAACATCTTTTGCGTGCGGTCGAAGCCGAGCAGGTCGTAGAGGGCGTCGTACAGCGGCCGCAGGTAGGGGTCGATCTTCTGCGCCAGGTCGCCGGGCAAGAAGCCCAGGCGCTCGCCGGCTTCCACCGCGGGGCGCGTCAGCACGATGCGCTTGACCGAGTCGCGTTCGAGCGCGTCCACGGCGCAGGCCACCGCCAGGTAGGTCTTGCCGGTGCCGGCCGGGCCGATGCCGAGCGTCAGGTCGTGCGCCAGCACGTTGCGCAGGTAGTCGCGCTGCATGGGCGTGCGCCCGTGCAGGCCCGCGCGGCGCGTGTGCAGCACGGGGGATTCGTCATCGTCGCCCCCGGTATCCGCGCTCGCGCCGTCGGGCACATAGCCGCCGTGCGCGGCGACCTGGCGCGCCTCGACCAGGCCGAGCTGCACGTCGTCGATCGACAGGGCGGTGCGGGCGTTGTTGTAGAAGCGCTCGAGTGCCGCCGCCGCGTCGCGGGCGTAGGCGCCGCGCACGGTCATGCGATGGCCGCGGCGCTGGATGGTGACGTCGAGCGCCTGCTCGATCTGGCGCAGGTTCTCGTCAAGCGGCCCGCACAGGTTCTGCAGGCGGGCGTTGTCGTCCTTGGGGGCGACGAATTCGGCTGAGGGAATTTTCATCTGGGTACGAGTGGCGGCATCAGGCGGCATCAGGCTTGGATTACTGGCGCACTACGATTTCGCCGCGCAGCGAATGCGGAAAGGCTTCGGTAATGGCCACGTCCACCATTTCGCCGACCATGCGGTCGCGGCTGGCCTGGGGCACGCCCGGCAGCGCGAAGTTCACCACGCGGTTGTTTTCGGTGCGCCCGTGCAACTCGGTCGGGTCCTTGCGTGCCGGGCCTTCCACCAGGATGCGCTGCACCGAGCCGACCATGCCGGCGCTGATGCGCTGCACGTTCTCCTCGATGGTGGCCTGCAGGCGCTGCAGGCGGCGCAGCTTGACCTCGGCCGGCGTGTCGTCTGCCAGGTTGGCCGCTGGCGTGCCGGGGCGCGGGCTGAAGATGAACGAGAACGAGGTGTCGTAGCCGATCTCCTCGATCATGGCCATCAGCTTTTCAAAGTCCGCCTCGGTCTCGCCGGGAAAGCCGATGATGAAGTCAGATGACAGCGACATGTCCGGACGCAGTGCGCGCAACTTGCGAATGATGCTCTTGTACTCCAGCACGCTGTAACCGCGCTTCATCGCCATCAGGATGCGGTCGGAGGCGTGCTGCACCGGCAGGTGCAGGTGGTTGACCAGCTTCGGGCAGCGCTCGTACATCTCGATCAGCCGCGGCGTGAACTCCTTCGGGTGGCTGGTGGTGTAGCGGATGCGCTCGATGCCGGGGATCTCGGCCACGTATTCGATCAGCAGCGCGAAGTCGGCGATTTCGCTGGTACCGCCCATGGCGCCGCGATAGGCGTTGACGTTCTGCCCCAGCAATGTGACTTCGCGCACGCCTTGCTCGGCCAGGCCGGCGACTTCCGCCAGCACGTCCTCGAACGGGCGCGAGACTTCCTCGCCGCGGGTGTAGGGCACCACGCAGTAGCTGCAGTACTTGGAGCAGCCTTCCATGATCGAGACAAAGGCGCTCGGGCCTTCCACTCGTGCCGGCGGCAGGTGGTCGAACTTCTCGATCTCGGGAAAGGAGATGTCCACCTGCGAGTGGCCGGTCTGCTGGCGGCGGTTGATCATGTCGGGCAGTCGGTGCAGTGTCTGCGGGCCGAAGACCACGTCGACATAGGGCGCGCGCTTGACGATGGCGGCGCCTTCCTGGCTCGCCACGCAGCCGCCCACGCCGATCACCAGGTCCGGCTTGACGGCCTTGAGCGCCTTCAGGCGGCCCAGTTCCGAGAACACCTTCTCTTGCGCTTTCTCGCGCACGGAGCAGGTGTTGAAGAGGATGACGTCCGCTTCTTCCAGCGTGTCTGTCTTCTCCATGCCCTGGGTGGCATGGAGCACATCGACCATCTTGTCCGAGTCGTACTCGTTCATCTGACAGCCGTAGGTTTTGACGAAGACTTTTTTCATGGTGCCGATCTCAGTGGTTGACCTGGGGGCATCAGGGTTTTATGGGGACTAAAGAGCATCCGGGCCTCGGCGCGTCGCCGCGCCCCGGAATACGGCTATGGCACTATTGCGCTGCTTTCTGTTCCTGCTCGCTCAGCACCCAGGCCGTCAGCAACTGGCCGTAGAGGTCGAGCTTGAACCGCACCGGCAGCTTCTGGCCGGCGACCGCCCCAATGGGCAGCAACTGGTTATCCGTGCCGAACAGCCGCAGGCCCGGCGCCACGCCAACGGTCTTGCCGTCCAGCGTGGCCGACTGTGGTGCGCTGGGCGACTGCGCGGCGAGCACCAGCTTGGCCTTGGCCGCGTCGGCGGGGATCACGCGCAACGCCTGCTGCGCATGCGCCATTGCCGGCAGCAGTGCGGCCGACAAAGCAAGCGATGCGGCTAGCAGGGTTGCCCGCACCAAGTCAAAAAGGGCAGGGCGCGGGGCACGGTTGGCTGGCATGGAGGCTCCGGCGGGAAACGGTTCGGAAAACGAAAGCGATGCGGGTCTTCTTCCCGGCGGCGCGGGCCGGGCAACCTAATATTCTACCCGGTCGCCCGCCTTGCGCGCGGCGTTAGAACAGCCCGGATGCTTCCTGCAGCACACGCTGCTTGGAGACCGTGCCCATCAGCTCGCGCCCGGCCGTGTCGCGGATCAGCGGGATCCGGTTGAGCGCGTGATGGGTGAACAGCCGCATTGCGTCGGGCAGGCGGGACTCCGGCGTCAGGGTTGGGAAATCGCGCTCGCACAGCGCGAGCAGTCCCGCGTGCGGCTGCTCGCGCAGCGCGCGCTGCACCGCATGGATCGACAGTGCGCCCAGCAGGCGGCCATCCGGCCCAACCATATACAAATAGCGCGTGCCGGTCTCGGCGAACTTGTCGCTGGCCTGCTCCAGCGTGGCCTCGGGGCCGATGATGGTGTCGGTGGCGTCGCACAGCCCGGCCAGCGTCAGCGCGCGGGCCCGGTCGGCCGCGGCCGAGGCCTGCGTGCGCTCGGCCACCACGCTATACAAGGACAAGGTCTGGCAGCGCGATGCGGTGTAGTAGGCCGCCGCCGCTCCGATCATGCCCGGCAGCAGCAGCGCCGGGGCCAGTGTCATCTCGAACACCATCAGCACCGACATCAGCGGCGCCTGGCTGGTAGCGGCCAGGAAGGCGGCCATGCCCACCAGCGGCAGCAGCGGCGCGCCGCTGCCGCCCGGCACGGCGGGTGCCAGCAGTTGCCCGAGCGCGGCGCCGACGAACAGCGAGGGGGTGAACACGCCGCCCACCGCGCCCGAGCCCATGCTGAGCACGGTGGCCACGAGCTTGGCCAGCAGCACGGCCACCAGCGGCACGCTCAGCGGATGCGCCTGCAGGATCGACTGGATGGTGTAGAAGCCATTTCCCACCACCTCGGGCACCCAGATCGCCAGCACGCCCACCAGGGCGCCGCCCAGCGCCAGGCGCGGCACGAAGCCGCCCGGCACTCGGGCAAAGGCGCGCTTGGCCAGGCTGGAGGCGCGCATGAAGAGGGCGCCGGACACGCCAGCCAGCACGCCCAGCAGCACGGCCGACAGCAGCATCGGCGGCTGCAACAGGTCGGACGGCACACTGAGGCCTGGATAGAGTGGCTGCAGGCCACCATGCAGCTGGCTGACCACGGTGCCCGCCACGGAAGCCAGGAACAGCGGCATCAGGCGCTGCACCGCCACCGCGCCAAAGACCACCTCGGCCACGAAGACCGCCGCCGACAGTGGCGTGTGATACACCGAGGCCAGCCCGGCGGCGGCCGCGCAAGCCGTGAGCATGCGCCGCAGGTTGGTGTCGCCATCCGGCCCGCTGCCGGCGCGCGCGGACGGAAACACCGATCCGCACAGGGCCGCGAGCTGGATCATCGCGCCTTCCTTACCCACCGAGCTGCCCGTGACGATGGAGCAGAACGAAGACAGCGCGCGCAGCAAGGTAATGCGCACCGGCAGTCGCCCGGTGCCGCTGGCAACCGCCTCCATATAGTCGGAGACGCCAGGCCGCGCGGCGTTGAGCTTGGCTGCCGCCGTCAGCAGCAAGCCCGCGATCACGCCGCCAAGCGTCGGGATCGCCACCCGCCAGATCAGTGCGAGGCCCGCGAATACCGTGACGATATCGGCGTGCGTGCCAAACATCACATAACCGCTCGCGTCCAGCGCTTCCTTGAACAGGGTGGTGACGATGGCCGCGGCAATCCCTACCGGGATGGCAGTAAAGAGGGTGACTTCCTGGTCTTCGATGAACCTGAACCGCATCGTGTCGGCATCCGGGGGCTGGGATGGGCTGGGCCGGGCTGGCGCGCGCCCGCACGGTGCGTGGGCTCGGCCAGGCAGGGGCCAGCTGAGGGATGGCCGCCATCATAGCGCAGCGGCGCCCGCGTCCCTTGGGGCGCCGCGTGCGCGTGAAAGCGCCGGGCTGGTACACTAGCGGTCTTTCCTCCTAAAGAAGCGGGGGCAGTCGCCTCGCTTCGCCGGTCGGTATTTCCGGTTTTCGGTTTTCTCACTCACGTCGCCCCCGCGATTGGCGCACCACATGCGCAAAGGGCGGCCGAAGCGTCAATTCATGTCTTTTTCCGAACTTGGCTTGTCCGACAAGCTTATGCGTGCCGTGGCCGAACAGGGCTATACCACGCCGACTCCGATTCAAGCGCAGGCGATTCCCGCCATCCTGAAAGGGGGCGACCTGCTTGCCGGCGCGCAGACCGGCACCGGCAAGACGGCCGGCTTCACGCTGCCGCTGCTGCAACTGCTGTCCGAATCCTCGGCCGGCCGCGAACCCGCACGTGGACAACGCTTGCCGGTACGGGCACTGGTCCTGACCCCGACCCGCGAGCTGGCGGCGCAGGTGGAAGAAAGCGTCCGTAACTACGGCAAGTACCTCAAGCTGCGCTCCATGGTGATGTTCGGCGGCGTGGGCATCAACCCGCAGATCGAACAGCTCAAGCGCGGTGTCGATATCGTGGTGGCCACGCCCGGCCGCCTGCTCGATCACCTGTCCCAGCGCACCATCGACCTGTCGCACGTGGAAATGCTGGTGCTGGACGAAGCCGACCGCATGCTCGACATGGGCTTCATCCACGACATCCGCAAGATCCTCAACGTCTTGCCGCCGAAGCGCCAGAACCTGCTGTTCTCGGCCACCTTCTCCGACGAGATCCGTGGCCTGGCCGACCGCCTGCTGGACAACCCCGCCTCCATCGAAGTGGCGCGCCGCAACACCACGGCCGAAACCGTGGCGCAGCGCGTCTACCCGGTGGACCGCGAGCGCAAGCGCGAACTGCTGGCCCACCTGGTGCGCGAGAACGACTGGCACCAGGTGCTGGTGTTCACCCGCACCAAGCACGGCGCCAACCGCCTGGCCGAGCAGCTCGACAAAGACGGCCTGTCGGCGCTGGCCATTCACGGCAACAAGAGCCAGTCGGCCCGCACGCGCGCGCTGACCGAGTTCAAGGCCGGCACGCTGCGCTTGCTGGTGGCTACCGATATCGCTGCGCGCGGCATCGACATCGACCAGCTGCCCCACGTGGTCAACTACGACCTGCCCAACGTGCCCGAAGACTACGTGCACCGTATCGGCCGTACCGGCCGCGCCGGCGCCGAGGGCGAGGCGATCTCACTGGTCTGCGTGGATGAAATCTCGCTGATGCGCGATATCGAGCGGCTGATCAAGCGCCAGATCGAGCAAACCATCTTGCCGGGCTTCGAGGTGGATCCGAGCATTCCGGCCGAGCCGATCCAGAAGGGCCGGCAGGCACGTGGCCAGGGCCAGGGCAATGGTGGTGGTGGCCGTGGCCGCGGCCAGGCACCTGCCGGCGGCCAGCCGCGCGGCCGGGCACCGGCAGCGGATGCCGGCGAGCGCCAGCAACGTCCGGCCCGCGCGCCGCAAGGCCGCAGCCCGGCTCCGGCCGCGGCTGACGGGCAAGGCCAGCGCCGCGCGCCGCAGGGCAGCGGCCGTCCGGCTTCGGCCGGGCAAGGCAGCCCACGTAATGGCCAGGCCAACGGCAATCGCACCGCCGGCAACGGCAACGCCAATGGCAACCGCACTGGCGAGGCCAATGGCAACCGCGCCGCGGGCAACGGCAACCGCGACCGCAATGGCGATGTCAACGGTAACCGCGCCGGTGCCAACGTTAATAACACCCACGCCGCACAGCCGCGCACCGGACAGGATCCCGCGGCACGCGGTCGCCGCCCGGCGCCGCAAGCCGCGCTGCTTGGCGGCCAGCGTGCCAAGCCTACGCGCTAACTCCCCAACGTTCCCCAACGGCGGCCACGCGCAATGTCCAGTTCAGGGTTTGACCTCCAGGTGCCTGGCGACGGCGGCACGCCCGCCGATGACGGTGGCGTGCCCTACGCCAGCCTCACGCCGGACTTGATGCTGGATGCGATGGAGGCCGCCGGTTTCGAGCCGGACGGCCGCCTGCTGGCGCTCAATAGTTATGAGAACCGGGTCTGGCAGGTGGGGATCGAAGGCAGCGCGCCGGTGGTGGTCAAGTTCTACCGCCCCGGCCGCTGGAGCGACGCCGCCATCCTGGAAGAACATGCCTTCGTGCAGCAACTGGCCGATGCCGAGATTCCGGCGGTGCCGGCCATCGCGCGCGATGGTGCCACACTGCTGGCGCACGCCGGTTTTCGCTTCTCGGTGTTTCCCCGCTGCGGGGGACGCGAGCCGGAGCTGGATCGTGCCGACACGCTGACCTGGCTTGGCCGTTTCATCGGCCGCATCCATGCGGTCGGCGCCACGCGTCCTTACCAGGCGCGCCCCACCATCGACGTGGACACCTTCGGGGTGGCCCCGCGCGACTGGCTGCTGGCGCAAGACTGCATTCCCCTGGAACTGCGCCCGGCCTGGCAGGCGGTTGCCGATCTCGCCGTGGATGGCGCTCGCCGCTGCTTCGAGCGCGCGGGCGACGTGGCGCAGTTGCGGCTGCATGGCGATTGCCATCGCGGCAATGTGTTGTGGATCGAGGAGTCCCAGGCTGGCACGCGCCCGCCCGGGCCGCACTTTGTCGACTTCGACGATAGCCGCATGGGACCGGCCGTGCAGGATCTGTGGATGCTGCTGGAGGGCGACCGCGCCGCCATGCAGGGCCAGATGGCCGACATCCTGGCCGGCTATGAGGATTTCGCGGAATTCCAACCGCGTGAGCTTTACCTGATCGAGGCGCTGCGCACGCTGCGTCTGCTGCATTACAGCGCCTGGCTGGCCAGCCGCTGGCGCGATCCGGCCTTCCCGGCGGCGTTCCCGTGGTTTGGCACTGCCCGCTACTGGCAGGACCGCATTCTCGAATTGCGCGAGCAGGTCGCGCTGATGGACGAGCCACCGCTCTGGCCGGTCTGACCCGGCACCGGCCAGCCCAGGCCGGCTGCCTTACTTCTTGCCCGGGGCCTTGACCAGGACTACCGGGCACGGCGCGTGCGCCAGCACCCGTCCCGCCACCGAACCAATCACCGCATCGAAGAACGCGCCGCGGCCATGCGTGCCCATGACGATGCCTTGCGCGCCCACGCTGGTGGCGTAGGCGACGATGCGTTCCGGCGCGAAGCCGTGCAAGGCATGCTGCTCTACGGCGATGCCGGCGGTGGCGAGGATGTCGGCCACGGACTTCATGGCCTTGCCGCTTTCTTCCTGATGCCAGGCGTCGATGGTTTCCTTGTTGACGAAGGCGCGGACCTGCCCGGTTACCTCGGGCGTCACGTGGACCACATGCACGGTGAAGCCGCGTTGCAGCAATTTGCCTTCGGCGATGAAGCGGGCAGCTTCGTCGGAAAACGGCGAACCGTCGGTGGCGAGCACGATATTGGTCATGGCTGCTATCTCCTGTAATGGCTGTAATCGTTGTCGGCATGGCGGCCTCCGCCGGGGTGGCTCGGGGGCGGTCACTACGATCATCATGGCACCCCGCGGGCAATCTTGCCTGGATCCAGATCAATTCGGGCGCAATCGCCGGCGCCCTTCATGGACCTCCGTCTCCCCGTTTTGACAAGTTTTTTGCACCGCGCCGGGGGCATCTCAGCGCCTTTTTGATGTGGGGAAACCTACCCTGCAGATAGGAAAACTCTGTCGGATGTTCCGGCTTGCCGCCATGTGGATCTACTACCGGCTGGCGATTGGCGCGCTGGCCATGCTCGCGCTGATCCTGCTTTTTGCCATGGAATTCGGGCTGGCCAGTGCCATTTCGCGGCGCGAAGAGGGCTTTTCGCAGTCGCCCGATGAGCAGGGGCCCTGAGGGCGCCTGCGCAAAGCCACGCACAATGAAGGCGCGCCGCCAGGGGCGCAGTGCGTGGACAAGTTGCATGGAGCGGTTCAGACTGCCGGTGCGGGCCGCGCGGCTGTCTTGCGGCCCGCCCCCCGTATCCGTCGCCATGCACTTTCCTATCCAACAAGAAACATGAGACTACGTTCCCGTGCCCGCGCGCCTGGCAGCGCGCCGCATTCCGCGCCCCTGCATACCGATTCCCGCACCCACCGAACCCCCTTGCGCACCGCGGTCTGCATGACCGTGTGCACCGCCCTCGGCGCCGTGCTGCTGGCCGCGGGCGCGCATGCCGCCACGCTCGACAGCACGCAGCTGCAGCAGCAGGCCGACCAGGCCGCCGCGCGCAGCTACCGTGAATGGGTCGAGTTGCTGGCGCTGCCCAACGACGCCACCGTGCCCGCCGATATCCGGAAAAACGCCGACTGGCTGGTCAATGCCTTCGCCCGGCGCGGCTTCCAGGCGCGCGAGCTGCCCAACAACGGCAAGCCCATGGTCTACGCCGAATATCCCGCCAGCGCGCAGCCAGGCGCCGGCCCGCGCAAGACCGTGTTGTTCTACATGCATTTCGACGGCCAGTCGGTGACGCCGTCGCAGTGGGCGCAGCCCAGCCCGTGGGAGGCTACGCTCAAGGCGCGTAGCGCCGATGGCAAGTGGGAAACACTGCCGCTGGAGAAACTCTATGGCGGCCAGGTCGATCCCGAGTGGCGCGTGTTCGGCCGTTCCTCGTCCGACGACAAGGGTCCCATCGTGATGTTCCTCGCGGCCATGGATGCGCTCAAGGCTGCCGGAGCGGACCCCGCGGTCAATATCAAGGTGCTGCTGGACTCCGAGGAGGAGAAGGGCTCGCCGTCGCTGGGCAAGGTGATCGCAGACAATCGGGCGCTACTGCGCAATGACGGCATGGTGATCTTCGATGGCCCGATGCACCAGAGCAACCAGCCCACGCTGATCTTCGGCAATCGTGGCGTGTTGCTGGTGCAGCTCAAGGTGTTCGGCGCCAGCCAGGGCCTGCACAGCGGCCACTACGGCAACTATGCCGCCAACCCCGCGCAGCGGCTGGCGAGCCTGCTCGCCACCATGAAGGACGATGAGGGCCGCGTCACCATTCCCGGCTACTACAAGCCGGTGAAGATCGACGAACGCGCGCGCCGCATCATGGCCGCCGTGCCCGATGACGAAGCCGCGCTGCGCCGCCGCCTGGGCATCGCGCGCGCCGAGCGGGTTGGCGCCAACTACCAGGAGGCCATGCAGTACCCCACGCTGAACGTGCGCGGCATGGCCGCCGGCGATGTGGGCGAGAAGGCCCGCACCATCATTCCGGAAGTGGCGGTGGCCGATATCGATATCCGCACCGTGCCCGAGACCAGCCCCGAATCCCTGTTCGCGCTCGTCAGGCAGCACGTGGAAAAGCAGGGCTACCACCTGGTCAAGGGCGAGCCCACGGATGACGATCGCGCGCGCTATCCCAAGCTGGCCTCGGTCACCGCGGGCGAGGTCTCGGCCTCCAGTTCCGCCGCACGCACGGACCTGTCGGCGCCCGTCAGCCAGTGGCTCACGCAGGCCATGCAGCAGTCCTACGGCAAGGCGCCGGTGCAGATCCGCATGATGGGCGGCACCGTGCCGACCGGCGCGGCGGTGCAGGCGCTGCAGGCGCCGTTCGTGATCGTGCCGCTGGTCAATGCGGACAATAACCAGCACAGCTACGACGAGAATATGCGGCTGGGCAACTACCGCGATGGCATTCGTACCGTGATGGGTATCCTGCAGACACCGTTCAAGTAAGACCCAACGCCACAGGCGCCGCGCATCCGCCGGAACGTGGCGGCGCCTGCCTGATTTCTCATCCAGTCACGGGAGATAACGAGATGACGCAAGCCAAGCAAGACCCCGCCGCCTACGCGCAAACGCCGGCCTTCGAAGCCGGCCGGCAGGTACGTTCGGAAGTCATGGGAGAGCAATACGTGCAGCGTGCGTTCGACGCCGCGCAACAGCAGGGCGATGTCGGCCTGCAGCAACTGGTGACGGAATTCGCCTGGGGCACCGTGTGGACGCGCGAGGGCCTGGATCGCAAGCAGCGCAGCCTGGCTACGGTATCGATGCTGATCGCGCTTAACCGGCCGCAGGAATTGCGTGAACTGGTAGTGCACAGCGCGGTGTACTGCGGCTTTCCGGCGGCGCTGGACGCCGGGCGCAAGCTGGCCGAAGTGCTGGAAGCTGCCAACGTCAAGGGCTGAGCGGGCGGTCGCAAGCGGGGAAAGGCTCGGGGAAGGTTCACGGCCGCTTCGGGCATCCGGAATCATGCCAGAATGCGGCGAGATAGGGGCGTTCCCCCGGGGTGGCATTCATGCCATCCCTAACGCTGCAGCGCCTGCGCGGCAAAAGTCACCAGCCATCCGCTGCCCAGGCAGGCGGCGATCCATCCGGAGAGGATCAGGGCGGTGTCTTTGATGGTCATGATGGGTTCCTGCTGTCTGTGCTGTCTTGCTTGGTGCTCACACCGAGAAACCGAACGGATAGTCGTGCTTGACCGTGCGGGCGCCGTCGCTGAAAGCATCAAGCTTGCGCGCGCCATCGGTATTGGCGTCGGCCGTGCGGTGCACGTAGCCGTAGTTGTCGCCGGCATGGGTGCCGCGGGCGTCCGCGGCAAAGGCGGAGTTCAGGGAGAGCAGGGCGGTGCCGGCGATGGCGGCAGCGAGGAACAGGCGGGCGGTGGTGATTCTCATGATCTATCTGCCTTGTTGAAATTGGGAGAAGGTGTTCCGTCTCCATGTGACAAAGGATAGATCTGGCGAGGGACCGATACGGGTCCTTGTATCGTATTCGATATTCAAATTTTTTGATTAAGCGTCCCGCGCAACCTCAGGCGCCTGCCGGAATGCCTGCCGCGCCGCAAAATCCTGCGCCGCCGCCAGCAGCCAGGTCCGCAGGCGCGACATGGCGTCGCTCATCGGCCGCGAGTCGGGCGCCACCAGGTAGTAGGCGCGCTGCGAGCGCATGGCCTGCGCCACTGGCATCAACAGCAGGCCCAGCGCCAGGTACTCCTCCACCAGGAAGCGCGGCACCAGGCCCACGCCGAGCTTTGCGCGGGCGGCGCTGATCACCATGCTGTGGTGGTCATAGCGCGTGCCGCGCATGGCGTTGACATCGGCCACGCCGGCCGCCTCCATCCAGTTCTTCCAGTCCAGCCGGCGCGTCGACAGATGCAGCAAGGGCGCCTGCGCGATCCGCTCGGCGGTGACCGGCCCCTCGCCGGCAAACAGTTCCGGATGGCAGATCGGCACCGATTCCTCATCGAACAGCGGGTCGGCGCGGCCACCCGGATAGTTGGCTTCGCCGTAGTGGATGGCGGCGTCGTATGGCGTGCCGTCGAACAGGAACACATCCGCCTGCGCGCTGAAGTTGACCACCACCTGGGGATGCTGCGCGTAGAAGGCGGGCAGGCGGGGAATCAGCCATTCCACTGCCAGCGTCGGCACGCAGGCCAGTTCCACGATGCCGCCCGCGCCCTCGTGCGCCATGATATCCAGCGTGTCGCGCTGCAGCTTTTGCAGGCTTTCCCGCACCTGATAGCCGTACAGCGAGCCGGCCGGCGTCAGGCTGACGCGCTGGTTGGCGCGGTGGAACAGCGCCACGCCGAGCTGGCTCTCCAGCGTGGCGATCTGGCGCGAGACGGCGCTCTCGCTCAGGCAGAGCTCCGCCGCCGCCCGGCGCAGGTTCTGGTGGCGGGCGGCGGCTTCGAAAGCGCGCAGGCTGCTGAGGCTGGGAATGCGGGAGGCGCTCATGGGGCGAGTAGCAGGGGGCGGTTGACTTAGGCATCGCGCTGGTGACTCAGCTTGATGCATGGAAGTCATCATCCTATGCGTAAATCTCGCTTGATGTAAAAAAGTTGATGACTAAAAATGCCGAACTCCCGGAATGTTACCTATATGCCTTCCGGCGTTCCCCGCCCCCCAAGAGACAAGAGACGGGACATCACAACCAATAAGGAAACGAGGAGACCGGCATGAATCGACTGCTTCGCATCATCGGCCATTGCGGCATTTCAATGGGTTTGCTGGCCATGACCGCGGCCACGGCCAGTGCGGACGACTTCCCCAACAAGCCGGTCCGCATCATCGTGCCGTACCCGGCCGGCGGCACCACCGACATGGTGGCGCGCATGATCGGCGACCAGCTCACCGTGATGTGGAAGCAGCCGGTGCTGGTGGACAACCGTCCCGGCGCCGGCGGCATCGTGGGCACCGGCGTGGCGGCCAAGTCGCCGGCGGATGGCTACACGCTGCTGATGGGCTCGGTCGGCGAGTTCGGCATCAATCCCACGCTGTACAAGAAGCTGCCCTATGACGCCGCCGCGGACTTCGTGCCCGTGTCGCTGGTGGCCAAGGTGCCCAACGTGGTAGTGATCTCGCCGGCGTTTGCCGAGCGCGCGCGCGTCACCACGCTGGCGGAGTTCATCGCCTACCTCAAGGCCAATCCCGCCAAGGTCAACATGGCCTCGGCCGGCAACGGCACCTCGACCCACCTGGCGGGTGAGCTGTTCCAGCGCATGACCGGCACGCAGATGAGCCACGTTGCCTACAAGGGCAGCAGCCCGGCACTGGCCGACCTGATGGGCGGCAGTGTCGACGTGATGTTCGACAACCTGCCCGCATCGATCCAGTTCGTCCGTGCCGGCAAGCTCAAGGCCCTGGCGGTCACCTCCGCAGCCCGTTCGGCGGCGCTGCCCAATGTGCCCACCGTTGCAGCGGCCGGGCCGGTCGACGGCTTCGACGCCAGCCCGTGGTTCGGCCTGTTTGCGCCCAAGGGCCTGCCCGCCGCGATTGCGCAGAAGATCAGCCGCGACCTGGCACGCGCCACCAGCGATCCCGCCATCCAGGCCAAGCTGCGCGAGCAGGGCGCCGAGCTGGCGCCGAACTCGCCGGAAGCATTCGCCGAACTGGTCCGCAACGACCGCCGCAAGTGGGGCGAGATCGTCAAGCTCTCCGGCGCCACCGTCGACTGATCGACTGATCTCCCACCGAGCATCCCATGAGCACGCCAGTCCATCCGTACGCGTTCGCGCCGGCCATGCGGGAGCCGCAAGGCTCGCCCATTCGCGAGCTGTTCCCCTACATGAGCTTGCCGGACATGATCTCGTTCGCGGGTGGCTACCCGTCGCCGGCCAGCTTCGATGCCGCCGCGCTGCAGGATGCCGCGGGCAAGGTCATGGCCACCGATCCCGCGCAATGCCTGCAGTACGGGCCGACCGAGGGCATGCCCGCGCTGCGCCAGGCGCTGTCCGCGCTGATGGCGGAGCGCGGCACGCCGTTGCCACCCGAGCGGATCGTGGTGACTTCGGGCTCGCAGCAAGGCTTCGACCTGCTGGTGCGGGCCTTCGTCGCGCCGGGCACGCCGGTGTGGGTGGAAACGCCCACCTATCCCGCCGCCGTGCAGGCGTTGCGGCTGGCCGGCGCCGCCGTGCGCGCCATCCCCTCCGACCAGGACGGGCTGTGCGTGCAGGCGCTTGCCACCATGCTGGCGGACTGCCCCGATGCCGAACGGCCGCGCCTGCTCTACCTGGTGCCCACCTTCGCCAACCCGAGCGGGCGCACGCTGGCGCTGGCGCGCCGCCGCGCCTTGCTAGCGCTCGCCGCGCAGCACCGCATCGTGGTGGTGGAAGACGACCCCTACGGCAGCCTGCGCTTTGACGGCGAGCCACTGCCCTCGCTGCTGTCGCTGGCTGCGCAGGATCCCGCGCTGACGCCTTGGGTGATCTACCTCGGCAGCTTCTCCAAAACCATGGCGCCCGGGCTGCGCCTGGGCTGGATGGCCGGGCCCGCCGAAATCCTGCGGCGCGCGGTGATCGCCAAGCAAGTCTGCGATCTGTGCACCTCGCCATGGCTGCAGCTCGCCATGGCAAGCTGCCTGGCGGACGGCCTGCTGCCCCGCCAGACCGCGCGCATCATTGACCTGTACCGCCACAAGCGCGACCTGATGGTGCGGGCTCTGACCGGTGCCTTCGGCGCCGGGCTGCGTAGTGAAATCCCGCAAGGCGGCATGTTCCTGTGGTGCGAGATCGATGGCGTGGCCGACGCGGCAAGCCTGCTGCCGCACGCCATCGTGGCACGCGTGATGTATGTGCCGGGCGCCAGCTTTGGCGTGGATGTCCAGCGCTCGGCCGCGCTGCGGCTATCCTTTGCCACCGCGTCCGATGCGCAGATCGTGGAAGGCGTGGCGCGCTTGCGGCGGGCGGTGGTGGCCAGCCAGGGCGGCGCGGCGCTGGCCGGCTGAGCCGCGGCTCGTTTCACGCGGGACGCGCTGTGGCCGTGGGCAGCGCTATGGGATACTGAAGCTTCCGTTCAGCTACCTTGCGCCACCCATGGCGCCGCCCCATGCCCGCCCTCTGGCCTCAAGACGCCTGGCCCCATTCCGGCTTCGACCCCGCCGCGCGCGACAGCGACGGCCGGCTGCTAGTCAGCGACCACCTGCTGCGGATGTGGTGGCACCGCCCCGAGGTGGCGCCGGTGGAAGCCTCGTGCGATGCAGAGCGAGCGCTGCATGCGGCGCTGATCGCCCAGCCGCGGCGGGTGGTGCCGGCCAGCGAACTCGCCGCCTTGCAAGATGCCGACGCCCGTGACAACTACGGCGTGGTGCTGGCCATGCGCGAGCGCCTGCTTGCCGCGCGGACCATCGAGGCAGCCTATCTGGATATCTTCAGGGAGGGCAATGTCAGCGTGCCGCCGGTCTTTATCGACCAGCTCGCGCACCTGATCGTGCATGGCATCCTCTATGGCAGTGACAACCCGGACCCGATGGAGTGGCGTGCCGCGGAGTTGTTCTCACGCGCGCAGAAGGTGTCGCTGCAGGAAGGCGGGGTGATGCTGGCAGATGCCGACACGGTCGAGCTGCACGCGTCGGGCAGTGTCTACGGCGAGCTAGGCCGCATGCTGGCCGAAGCGCAGATTCCGGCGCGCAAGGTGGAACTGGATGTGCTGGATCGCGATAACGCGCAGGCTTACTGGGGGCGCAACGAGCGCCACGACACGGTGATCCGCTTTGCCAGCGGCAGTGCGGCGCTGGGGGCGTTCAGCCGCGTGATCGCACGCTGGGTGCGGCATTTCTTCGGGGTGGAGGTGGCGGTGATGCCGCTGTCCGCGATCGAGGACCGGCAGTGGGCCTGGCATATCGGGCTGGACGCGCAGGCCACGCTGTTGCTCAATGACCTGTATCGCGGCGTGGAACTGGAGCCGGAGCGGCAGCGGCGCATCTTGTCGCTGTTCCGGCTGGATTTTGCCGATCCATCCGTGGTCAGGCCGGATGTGGCTGGCCGGCCCGTCTACCTGGCGGCGGCGATGAACGAGGCCGGGATCCTCAAGGTGAAGCCGCAGAATCTGCTGCTGAACCTGCCTCTGGCCTCGGTCTCGTAGAAGCTGGCCGTAGTAGCACCACGACCAGCAATAGCAACCACGTGCGCGCCATCAACGGCGCCATTCGCGGTCGTGGTCGCGCCCATGCTCGTGATCGTGGTCGTGCCAATCACGCTCGCGCCGATCGCGTTCACGCCACCGCTGCTCGCGCCATTCGCGTTCGCGCCAGGCGCGCTCGCGCACACCGGGGCCGTAGTAGCCGGGGCCGTAGTAACCAGGGCCTGCCACTACCACGGGCTGGGGTTGCACATACACCGGGGCTGGCTCATAAACCGGCGCGGCCCGGTACACGGGGGCTGGCTGGTAGACCGGAGCCGGCGCGACAAACACCGGGCCGGGCAGGCCGATGCCGATGTCCACATCCACGCGCGCGAATGCGGCGCTGGAAGCAAGGCCTGCAACAGCAGCAATGGCGCAAAGGGTGGCAATTTTCCGCACGGGGGACTCCGGTTAGTAATTGGCTCCACTGTAAGCCGGCGCGCCGATGTCAGGTATTAGCGGGGTAATACAACTGTGTCTTCTTGTAACGTTTGATGCTTAATTTCCACAGCACCCTTGCTGTGTGGCATGGCTGGTGGCATCACGCGCTGCGCCACTGCAGCCGCCTTCCCAGCCACGGCGCCAGCGCCGACGTTGCCACTCCCAGCGCAATCAGCGCCAGCCCGGCCGACAGATCCGCCGAGATCCGCTCCTGGAACGCCACCGCCGAGACCACCAGCCCGATCAGCGGCACGCACAGCATGGCGATCGAGGTGGCGGCAGGCGGCAAGGCCTGCGTCATGTTCAGCACCACGATAAAGGTCAGCGCGGTGGCCAGCGGCCCGGTGTAGAACAGCAGCGGCCAGATTTCCGGCACCGAGAGGAAGTGGGGCGCGCCGTCGCGCAGCAGCGCCAGCACCACCAGCGGCACCGAGGCCACGGCGGTCTCCCACGGGATCATGTCCGCGCCCAGGCGCACCGTGCGGTTGGCGCGCAGCTGGATGATGCTGAGCGACCAGGCCAGCGACGCGCCGAGCAGCATCACCAGGCCCACGGCGGTATGCAGCTGCCAGTCCCGCACGGCCGGGGCGACCATCAGCGCGATGCCGGCATAGCTCAGGCCGGTGGCGATCCACTGCGGGCGCGACAGCCGTTCCTTGAGCACCAGCGACGACAGCGGAATCACCCATACCGAGGTGGCATAGGCGATCACCGAGGCCCGGCCCGGCGGCACGTACTGCAGCGCCCACAGCGCCAGCGCGGTGAAGGCTGCCATCTGCAGCAGGCCCACGCCGATCACCAGCGGCCATTCCTGGCGCGTGGGCAGGCGCAGCCGGCGCAACGCAGCCAGCACGAGGAAGCTGATGGCGGCGGCCGAGACGAAGCGTGCGGCGGCAAACCAGAGCGGGCTTACGTGGGTCAGGCCCAGCTTCATGACCGGCCAGTTGCCGCCCCAGATCGCCACGGCGCAGGCGAGGGGAATAAACCGGCGCCATCCTTGTTGTGCTTGCATGCTTCGACTCGACTCTCTGACCAGGTTGTCCCACCGCCACGAGATGGGAGGGGGATGCTGGGAAGTCTACGGTTTATTGCGCCGCAGCAAAAACCGAAGGTAGCTGCAGATTCCTGCCGTTGCGGCATAGAATGCTGTTGTTCGTAAAAACAGGAGCGCAACGTGCTGGACATCGACCTGGATGCCACGGATATCCGGATTCTCAACGAGCTGCAGCGCGACGCCAGCCTCACCAATGTGGAACTGGCCAGCCGCGTCAACCTGTCGCCCTCGCCCTGCCTGGCGCGGGTCAAGCAGCTGGAAAAACAAGGCGTGATCTCGCGCCGCGTCACGCTGCTCGACGCGCGCCGGCTTGGCCTGAAGGTGGTGGTGTTTATCCAGATCTCGCTGGACAAGCAGCGCCGCGAAACCTTGGACGCCTTCGAGCGGCGCATCACCACCCTGCCGCAGGTGATGGAGTGCTACCTGATGTCGGGCGATGCCGATTACCTGCTGCGCGTGGTGGTGGCCGACGTGGAAGCGCTGGAGCGGCTGATCATCGACCAGATCACGCGCATTCCCGGCGTGTCCAGCATCCGCTCCAGCTTTGCGCTCAAGCAGGTCCTGTACAGCACGGCATTGCCGCTCGGGTAATGCCCCGGTTCAGGACGACGCCCGCTGCGCTTCGCGCGCCGTAAGCGCCACCACGCTGTCGATGCGCGTGTCGGCGCAGGCCACGGCGATGCCGTCGGATAGTAGCGGCGCGGCCAGCCGCGTCAACACATTGCCGGGCGGCATTTGCACCGCCAGCCGCACGCCGCATTCGCGCGCCAGCAGCATGGCCTCGTGCCAGCGCACCGGCACGGCCAGGTTGCGCGCCAGGTCGGCGGCGATGCGCGCCGGATCGCGCAGCTCGCGCGCCGCGCTGGCGCTGAAGTAGCGCAGGCGCGGCCGGCGCACGCGCTCGCGCACGCCGTCAAAGGCATGCGCAAGCTCAACGGCCGCGTCGTCCAGCAGCGCGCAGTGCGAAGGCACGCTGATGGCGATGGGTTTGGCCGCATGGGCACCGGCGTCCAGCGCCAGTGCCGCCACGCGGGCCATGGCCGCCGCCGCGCCGGCAATCACGAGTTGGGTGGGGGCATTGAGATTGGCCAGGTAGACCGGCGATGCGGGCCCATGCACCTGCGCGATGATGCGCTCCAGCGGGCCGCTCTCCAGCCCGAGGATCGCTGTCATGCCATAGCCGCTCGGATACGCTCGCTCCATCAGCTCCCCGCGCAGCGCCACCAGCCTGACCGCATCCGCATGGCCCAGTACGCCCGCGCAGACCGCCGCCGGGAAGGCGCCGATCGACAGGCCGGCCACGGCATCGGGTTTGGCGCCCTCGGCAAGCAGGCAGCGCGCCATCGCCACGCCCGCGGTCAGCAGGCATAACTGCACGGCCACGGTGGAGGCGAGTTCGGCTGCGCTGTCCAGCGCCAGCACATCGCGTCCGAGCGCCTCGCTGGTCTCGCTGATGGTGGCGCGCACGGCCGGGTGGTCGGGCAGCGCGTGCAGCATGCCGGGGCGCTGGGCGCCCTGGCCGGGGAAGGTGAACAGGGTGCTCATCGCGTGCTCACGGCTGCGGCTGCCAGGGGTCCTGGCTCATGACAGGGCCGTTGGCGGTCTTCAGCAGCACGCGGCCGCCGGTGCGCACGCGCTCGCGCAGCGCGAATGCACCGAAAGGCGTGGCCACCTGGATGTCGATGCGGACTTGCGCATCATCGAGCAAGGCTGCGAGGGTGCGGGCCAGCTCGGCAGGCAGCGGCGTTGCCGCGGTGACCAGCAGGTCGAGATCGCTACCCGGATGCAGCACGTCGATGCCGCAGGCCAGCGTAAAGCCCACGCCGCCGGTCACGCCCCAGTTCGCCTGCGCCGCGTCGAGCAGCGGCGCGACGCGCGCCAGCGCGACAAGCGCAGGCAATGCGGCGCGGCGCGGATGATCCCGCCAGCGCGCCTGCCGCGCGATCATGCCCGGTGTGACCACGCGCGCCACCTGCGCGGCGGGCAGCCAGGCCGCGTGGCGCTGCGCGCGCGTGGTGCCGCGCAGCCCGACCGGGATGCGTGCGTCGCTGGCGCCATCGCGCCGCACTACCAGCGGTGCGCACGCGAGCCACGCGGCACTTGCCCACTCGGGCAGTGCATTGACCCGGGCGAAGCCCGGTGCGTCCGCGAGCCACACCAGATCGTGCGGCAGGAGCGTGCTTGTGGTCATGTCATGCGCCGGTCTTGCAACGGCTTCAGTCCGGCCACTGCTGCGCGAGCACTTCGCGTACGCGGCTGGAAGCCTGGCGGTTTTCTCCCCCCAGGCGGCTGCGCAGGTCGCGTTGCGGCTCGGCCTGGATATCGGCCAGGGCGGCTTGCAGTGCGCCATGCACGGTGTCGAGGTCGGTTGCGTCCGGTTGCGCCGCTTGCCTGACGCCAACCTGCTTCCACAGCAGTCCCAGCGTGGCGTAGTTGCCGATGTCGTACGCCATCGGCGGCACGGTGGCGGCAAAGCTCTCCAGGTCTTCCACGCTGCGCATGGTGATGCGGGCGGCGGCCTGCTTGCCCATGGCGTGCACCTGCACGCCGGCATCCGTCAGCGCGATCAGGCGGTTGGCCTGGTAGCCGTGCGCGAGGAAGGCGCCCGACATGGCGCGCCCGACCAGCAGCGCGATCACTGGATGGCCTTGCAGCCGCGCCGTGGCGTAGGCATCGGCCGCGCCGGCCAGCGCCTGATGAATGCCGAAGGCTTCCTCGCGCCGTCCATAGGCCTGGCTGGGCGTATCGACGATGGCCACGATGGGTCGCTTGATCCTGGCGTCCCGGTCGGCCAGCACGATCTCGTGCACGGCCTGCGCCAGCGACCAGCCTTCAAGCAGCCCGACCTCGCCGTCGCGCACGCGTGGGAAGGCATTGGCGGCGTCGGGCACCACCGCGATGAAACGTGCCGGCTGGCCCGCCAACTCGGCGTCGGCCACCTGCACGGTGGCGGGATAGCCGGGGCGGCGCGGGGCATTGCGCGTCAGCGCCGCGAGCCAGGCCTCGCCGCGGCCCTGCGTGTTTGCTGAACTCATGGCTTTACTCCGTGTGCGTAGATGGTGCGGACGGTTGCCGGCTCCGGCTGGCGCGCCGGATCGTATTCGGCCAGGCGTTGCAGGTAATGCGCATAGCGTTCACTGCGATGCTCGCCTGGCACGCCTTGCGCCAGGACCTCTCGCACCGTGGCGCGGATGGCATCGCTGTTATCCTCGACGTAGCGGTCGGCCAGCCCGGTGGCGATGCGTTGCTCGCCGCCGGTAAAGCTCCAGATAAAGGGACGATCGCGCGAATCGTATTCGGCAACGCCCGCCTCCTGCTCGATCACTGCCGGCCCGTTCAGGCCAAGGCGCGCCTCGCGCGTCACCACCAGGTAGCTGCACAGGCCCGCCGCGATCGACATGCCGCCGAAGCAGCCTACCGTGCCGGCGATCACGCCCACCACCGGCTGGTAGCGGCGCAGATCGACAATGGCTGCGTGGATATCGGCGATAGCCGCGAGGCCAAGGTTGGCTTCCTGCAGCCGCACGCCGCCGGTCTCGAACAGGATCACGGCGCGCGTGGGCACGCCGCGCCGGTTGTCCTGCGCGGCAAGCTCCAGCGCGCCGGCGATCTTGGCGCCGCCCACCTCGCCGAGGCTGCCGCCCTGGAACGCGCCTTCGATGGCAAGGACCACGGCGGGCTGGCCGTCGATGCGGCCCTTGGCCACCACCACGCCGTCATCTGCCTGCGGCACCACGCCCTGGCGTTCCAGCCACGGCGAGACCAGCTGGTCGAAGGGGCCGGCAAGTTCGCGCAAGGTGCCGGGATCGAGCAGCGCATGCACGCGGGCACGCGCGCCGAGCTCGACAAAGCTCTCGCGGTTCAGCAGCGCTGCGTGGTTCATGCTTGCTCCTTGCCATCGGCGCCGAGCGCTTCGAAGGCTTCCGCCAGCCGCATGCCCACCACGCCCGGCGTGGCGCCGAAATCATGGATGCGGATGCGCATGGCGGCGCGCGGCGCGGCGCTGAACACGCGCGAGAGCTGCGCGTCCCAGACCTTGCCGTAGCCGTCCACCGAAGTGGTGACATGAATCTGCGTGGTGCCGGCCGTGCCGGGCTCCACCATGACTTCGAGATCGCCGGAGCCGACCACGCCAACCAGCACGCGCTGGCTTGCCGGCGCGCCGGCGGGATATTCGAACTGGAGCTGTTCCATTATTTGTCTCCTTGCGCTGGGCAATGGGCCGGCGGCACCGCAAGCGGCAGCCGGTCCAGGAAAAAAGTGGCGGCGAGCAGATCCGCGGCGCCGCCGGGAGAGGCGTTGCAGGCCAGCATGCCGGCCTCGAGCTGGTGCAGCAGGCGCCGCCCGGCCAGCGTGCCGATGCCGCCGGCGGCCAGCACCCGGCTCGCGCCTTGCTGCATCAGCGACAGCCCTTCGCGGCCGGCGCGGGCCAGCACGCAGGTGTCATCGAGCCGCTGCATGATGGCCAGCAGTGCGTTCACGCGCGCGCTGGGCTCGGCGTCGCCGCGCGCCCGGCTGCGCTGCAGTTCGGGCAACCCGGCGCGCAGCACGTGCGGGAAGCCGGCCTGCGCCTGGCCGCGCGCGCCGGCGACGCCGTAGTCGATGCAGGCGCGTTCGCCCTTGTGGCCGGTACGCGCGGGGCGGTGCCGGTCGGGGACGCGGGCGATGGCGCCAGCGCAGCGCGCGATGCCATGCGCCGAGCCTGCGTGACGGTGCAGCCCCGCGGCGCCAACCAGCAGCCCCAGGCTCCAGATCGCGCCGCGATGCGTATTGATGCCGCCGGTGGCGCGCATCATCGCGGCCTCCGCTTCGCGGCCAAGCGCGCCCAGCCGCTCGCGCAGCGCCACGCCGGGCCGCGCCGCGCGCATGCCCGCCGCCGCCATCTCCACAAAAGCAGGATGCAGCGCGCGCGCCGAGACGCGCATCAGGTCCAGGTTGAGATCGGCGTGGGCGCCATTGCCGCGGCCATCCACCAGCCCGGGCTTGGGCGACAGCGCGGCCTCGTCGATCAGCGCGCTGACCGCGAGATCGGCCAGTGCGATGGCAGCGGGGTCGAATCCGGCATCAACGTGCCGCCGGGCAAGCCATGCGGGGTTAGCCATCACCAGCTCCGGAAGCGTGCCGGCGGCTCGTACAGCCCGCCGGACCAGTCGACCAGGTCGGCCATGCTCTTGGCTGCCAGCAGCGAGCGGGTAGCCTGGCTGCGCTGCACGCCGAGGTCTTCGGGCAGCGCGATCAGGCCGTCGCTGCGCATGCGGCGCGTGGTGCTGGGGTCGTGGCGCAGGCCGATCGGCGTCACGCCGGCCACGGCCGCCAGCATGGCGCGGCGCTCCTCCAGCGAGCGTGCCTTGTAGAGATAGGCGATGCCTTCCTCGGTCAGCACGTGCGTGACATCGTCGCCGTAGATCATCACCGGGGCCAGCGGCATGCCGCTGTCCTTGGCCACCTGCACCGCGTCGAGCGACTCGACAAAGGTCGGCTTGCCGCCGGCCTGGAAGGTCTCCACCATCTGCACCACCAGCTTGCGGCCGCGCGCGAGCGGGTCGTCGGTCTCGATCAGGTCGAGCCATGCCGGCGTGGGATGGCGCCGCCCGCCCGGGTTGTGGCCCATGTTGGGCGCGCCGCCAAAGCCGGACAAGCGCCCGCGCGTGACCGTGGAGGAATGGCCGTCGCCGTCGATCTGCAGCGTGGAGCCAATGAACAGGTCCACCGCGTACTGGCCGGCTAGCTGGCAGAAGGCGCGGTTGGAGCGCATCGAGCCATCTGCGCCGGTGAAGAACACGTCCGGCCTCGCGGCCACATAGTTCTCCATGCCGAGCTCGCTGCCGAAGCTGTGCACGCTCTCCACCCAGCCGGACTCGATGGCGGGGATCAGCGTGGGGTGCGGGTTCAGCGTCCAGTACTTGCAGATCTTGCCCTTGAGGCCGAGCGACTCGCCGTAGGTGGGCAGGATCAGCTCAATGGCCGCGGTATTGAAGCCGATGCCGTGGTTGAGCGACTGCACCTGGTGGCGCTCGTACACGCCGCGGATTGCCATCATGGCCATCAGCACGTGCACCGGCTTGATCAGGCGCGGATCGCGCGTGAACAGCGGCTCGCAGAAGAAGGGCTTGTCCGCCTGCACCACGTAGTCGATCCACGAGCCGGGGATATCCACGCGCGGCAGGCCGGCGGGGTCGTCCACGATCTCGTTGACCTGGGCCACCACGATGCCGTCGCGGAAGGTGGCGGCCTCCACCAGGGCGGGCGTGTCCTCGGTGCTGGCGCCGGTGTAGAGGTTGCCATCGCGGTCGGCCTTGTAGCCGGCGATCAGCACGATGTTGGGCGTGAGATCCACATAGAGCCGCGCGTACAGCTCGATGTACGTGTGGATCGCGCCGACTTCAAGCTGGCCATCTTCCAGGAACTGCGAGATGCGCAGGCTCTGCGCGCCGGCGTAGGCAAAGTCCAGTTTCCTGGCAATGCCGCGCTCGAACAGGTCGAGGTGTTCCACCCGGCTCACGCTCGGGATGATCATGTGCAGGCCATGCACCTTGGCCGGGTCCACCTCGGCCAGCGAGCGCGAGAGGAAGTCGGCCTGCTTCTGGTTGTTGCCCTCCAGCACCACGCGGTCGCCCGGCGCGGTGATGGCTTCGAGGAATGGGACGATGTCGGCGGTGGGCACGACACGGCCGCTGGCAAAGGCGGCGCCGCGTGCCATGCGGCGGCGCTTTTCGGTGCGGCGGGTGTCCCACTGTCGGTCCGTGGCTGGGTTCGGCATCGCGTCTCCGGTGTGCTTGATGCTAGGGATGGCACCAAGATACGCAGCGCGCGCGGCGCAAGCAATGACGCCCGGCGCGGCATCGTTACTCTAGGTGTAAGTGTTGGCGGCCCGACATGCCAGGCGTTCGCGCCGCGTCTCGCGCGGCCCGTACGCCGCCGCGCGCCACGCAAGGGCTGGCTTGGTCACAAGTGCGCCGGATATCCGTTTCCCGCCGTTAATCCCACGCTAACGATTCTCTCGCCGGGTTGATTGATGCAGTGCGATGGCTCGCCTAGATTGCATCCATCAAACCTAGAACCAGCCCGCGCGCAATCTTGCCGATGGGCCAACAGGAGACACCACCATGATCATCTACGGAACCGCCTTGCTGGCGCTTTGCCATCTCGTCGGCCTGTTCCTTGGCGAGCTGCTGGGCATCGCGATCGGCGTCAAGGCCAATGTGGGCGGCGTCGGCATCGCCATGCTGCTGCTGATCTCGATACGGCTCTACCTGCACGGACGCGGGCTTCTGCCCAAGGAGACCGAGGCGGGCGTGGGCTTCTGGGGGGCGATGTATATCCCGGTGGTGGTGGCGATGGCGGCACAGCAGAACGTGGTCGCCGCGTTGCGCGGCGGGCCGGTGGCGCTGATCGCGGCAGTCGGCGCGGTGCTGGTGTCTGCCTGCTGCATTGCCGTGCTCAGCCGCACCGGCGACCACGCGCCACTGCCGCCGCTGCTCTCGCCGGAAGCCAACCCCAGCCACGCTTCGCGCTAAGGACGCCGCCATGCCGCATTCCATCTCGCACATTATCGAGAACATCCTGCTGCAGAATGCCCTGGTCACCGCGTTCGCCGCGGTCGGGATCATCATGTGGCTGTCATCAAGGCTATCGCGCTGGCTGACCTTCGGGCGCGTCCATGCCTCCGCCATCGCCATCGTCATCGGCCTGCTGCTGGCCTACTACGGCGGCATCGTCACCGGCAAGGAAAAAGGCCTGGCGGATCTCTCGCTGTTCTCCGGCATCGGCCTGATGGGCGGCGCCATGCTGCGCGACTTCGCCATCGTCGCCACCGCCTTCGAGGTGCAGGTCACCGAGGCGCGCAAGGCCGGGCTGGTCGGCGCGGTGTCGCTGCTGCTCGGCACCATCCTGCCGTTTATCGTGGGTGCTGTCGTGGCGCGCGCCTTTGGCTACAGCGATGCGGTCAGCATGACCACCATCGGCGCCGGCGCGGTGACGTATATCGTGGGGCCGGTCACCGGGGCAGCGCTGGGCGCCAGTTCCGACGTGATCGCGCTGAGCATCGCCACCGGGCTGATCAAGGCCATCATCGTGATGGTGGGCACGCCCATGGCGGCAGGCTTTCTCGGCCTGAACAACCCGCGCGCCGCGATGGTGTTCGGTGGCCTCGCCGGCACCGTCAGCGGGGTTTCCGCGGGGCTGGCCGCAACGGATCGCAGGCTGGTGCCTTATGGTGCGCTGGTGGCCACGTTCCACACCGGGCTGGGTTGCCTGCTGGGGCCGTCGCTGTTGTTCCTGGCGACCAAGGCGATCGTCGGCTAGGCGGGCTGCGGCGAGCGCATCGTCAACCGGCAAACCGCCGCCAGCGCCAGCAAATTCGGATCCCGCTCACGCCGCCGCAGAAAGCTCAGGCCAATGGTCTGGCGCAGCCGGTACTGCGCGGCCAGCGGGATCAGCGCCACCTTGTGCGCAAACACATCGCGCACGCGGCCGGGCAGCAGCGCGTAGCCCACGCCGCCGCTGACCAGGTTCATCAGCGAGAAGATGTCGCCGACCTTCATCACCACATTGGGCGTGAAGTCGGCGATGCGGAACGCTTCCATGAAGCCCTGGTAGGTGATGAAGCCCTCGCTGAGCGTGACGAAGGGTTCGTCCCGGCATTGCCGCAGGTCGATGGAGGCTTGCCGCGCGTAGGGCGAATCCGCCGGTGCGGCGAAGTAGATCTCGTCTTCGAACAGCGCGATGGATTCGATCTCGGGATCCGGCTCGGGCATGGCCATCAGCGCGGCGTCGATCGCGCCTTGCTTGAGCTTGAAGAGCAGGTCGGCATTGGAGCCGAGCACAAGCTCCGCCTGCAGTTCCGGCCGCCTGACCTTGATGCCGATCACCACGTCCGGCACCGTGCGGATGGTCAGCGAATAGAGCGAGCCGATTTTCATGTGATCGGCCGAGTACCCGGCGGCCTGGCGCGTGGCGCGGATGCCGTCGGCCATGGCCTTGATGACATCGGTAGCCACATCCGCCAGCACGTGCGCGGCTTCGGTCGGCAGCAGGTTGCGCCCTTCGTGGCGGAACAGGGCGCAGCGCATGCCTTCTTCCAGAGAGTGCAGCGCGCGGTGCACGCTGACCGTGCTCACATCCAGCGCCTCGGCGGCCTTGGCGAGGTTGCCCGTCTCCATGTAGGCGAGCAGGACTTCGAGCTTGCGCAAGGTGATTTCTTCGTTGATCCGGTTTCGCATAGGAGGTGCTTCGTTCATGCTGGCGGTGATGGTGACTGGACCATGATAACCAGATTCGAAACCGGATGGCTCCGGGACGGCCGGAGCGCGAATTGCAGGCAGGGTCCAAGCGAAATCCAGCGCCAGCGTAGCTCCCCTCTCCCGCGCGCGGGAGAGGGGCTGGGGGAGAGGGCGGGCGCTTGTCACGCCTGCGTGCTGGAAAACACGACGGGCTTCGCTTCAAGTGGCTCCTAGCTAAGCCACCCCTCTCCCTCTCCCCGTGAGGGGAGAGGGAGAGGCAGCCGTCGTCATGGCGCGCGGCTTTGGCCCGTTCGGCGGCTTCGGCGAATGCATCAGGTCTGTCAGCTTGCTGACAAAGCCGGATCTGCGTTGTCGTGCACACCCCTCTCCCCAACCCGGAGCCCGGGGCTTTGCAGGCAAGCGCTTGAACAGCTTGGTATGCATGGGGGTGTCTCCTCCGGGATGCATGGTGCCCGGATACGGGCGCGGCGGCCGGTATGGTCCGGCTCTGCCTGTCCACCGCCGCAACGGCAACGCCTTTAGCGCGGTGTCATGCGGATCGCGCCGTCGAGGCGGATGGTCTCCCCGTTGAGCATGGCGTTCTCCAGGATATGCAGCGCGGTCGAGGCAAATTCATCGGGCATGCCCAGCCGCGCCGGGTGCGGCACCGAGGCCCCGAGCGAGGCGCGCACGTTCTCCGGCAGGCGGGCCAGCAGCGGGGTGTCGAACAGGCCGGGCGCGATGGTGCAGACGCGGATCATCCGCTGCGCCAGGTCGCGTGCCGCCACCAGCGTCATGCCGACGATGCCGGCCTTGGCCGACGCATAAGGGATCTGCCCGATCTGGCCTTCATACGCGGCTACCGAGGCCGTCAGCACGCAGGCGCCGCGCTCACCATCGACCAGCTCGTTGCGGGCCATGCGGGCCGCGGCCAGGCGCAGCGTGTTGAAGGTGCCGACCAGGTTGATGCGCACGATCGATTCGTATTTCTCCAGCGAGCCGGGCTGGCCGTCCTTCTCTACCAGGCGCACCGGGCCGCCCACGCCGGCGCAATGGATCAGCGCGCGCATGGTGCCGAGCGCGTCGGCCGCGTCGAACACGCGGGTCATCTGCGCGGTGTCGCAGACATCGGCCTGGACAAAGCGGGCGAGATCGCCGAGCTCTTGCACGGCGGCGGCGCCATTCTCTTCGGACAGGTCGGCGATCACCACGGCAACGCCGCGCTCGGTGAGGCGGCGGGCGCAGGCGAGGCCCAGCCCGGAGGCGCCGCCGGTGACAACGGCGGACATGTTGGCAAGCTTCATCTTGTGTCTCCTGGTTCCAGGTATCAATGCTGTATGCGTATTAGCTCAGAGCCGTTCGATGATGGTGGCGTTGGCCATGCCCCCAGCCTCGCACATCGACTGCAGGCCGTAGCGCCCGCCGCTGTCTTCCAGCGCGTGCAGCATCGTGGTCATCAGGCGCGCGCCCGAGGCGCCCAGCGGGTGCCCGAGCGCGATCGCACCGCCACGCGGATTCAGGCGTGCCGGGTCGGCGCCTAGCGCGCGTTGCCATGCCAGCGGCACGCAGGCAAAGGCCTCGTTGATCTCGTAGTGTGCAATCGCATCGAGGCTGAGGCCGCTCTTTTCCAGCGCGCGCTTGCTGGATGGAATCGGCGCGGTCAGCATGGTCAGGGGGCTGTCGCCGCAGGCATCGAACGCAACGAAGCGCGCGCGGGCGTTCAGGCCGAGGCGGGAGGCGGCGCGCTCGCTCATCAGCAGGATGGCGGCGGCGCCGTCGCTGATCTGCGAGGCATTGCCGGCGGTCACATGCCAGCCGATCTGCGGGAAGCGCTGGCCGAGCGCTTCGTCGCGGAAGGACGGCGCCAGCGTGGCCAGGCGCTCGGCGGTGGTGGTGGGGCGGATGGTTTCATCGTGCTCGACGAGGCCCGCGGCGGTACGGACCGGCAGAATCTCGCGGCGGAAGGCGCCGGCTTCTCGCGCCTGGTGCGCGCGCTGGTGCGATTGCGCGGAGTATTGGTCGAGATCGTCGCGCGACAGTTCCCACTGCGCCGCGACCAGCTCCGCCGCCACGCCTTGCGACACCAGCCCGGGCGCGTAGCGCGCCTCGAACGACGGGCCATACGGATTCTGGCCGATGCGCCCCGAGCCCATCGGCACGCGGCTCATGGATTCGATGCCGCAGGCAATCACGATGTCGTAGGCGCCCGCCATGATGCCTTGCGCGGCAAAATGCACGGCCTGCTGGCTGGACCCGCATTTGCGGTCGATGGTGGTGGAGGGCACATGTTCGGGGAACCCCGCAGCCAGCCACGCCACGCGGCCGGGCGTGGCCGATTGCTCGCCGACCTGGCTCACGCAGCCGGTGATGACGTCTTCCACCAGCCCGGGGTCCAGCTTGTTGCGCTCGACCAGCCCGGCCAGCACCTGTGCCAGCAATTCCGTGGGATGGAGTTCGGTGAAGGCGGAGCCGGGCTTGGAGCGGCCCATGGGCGAACGGATGGCGTCGACGATGACGGCTTGCTGCATGGTGGGTCTCCGGATGTCTCTTGATGGATGTGGGAACGACGCTGGATCAGCTGCCGGTGAACTCGGGCTTGCGCTTCTCCAGGAAAGCCGACACCGCTTCCCGGTGGTCCGAAGTCTGGTGCGACAACGCCTGGAAGCCGGCCGACAATTCCAGCAAGGTATCCAGGCGTGTATGCAGCGCCTCGCGCAACAGGCGCTTGGCCAGCCGCACCGCATGCGGCGGATTGGCGGCGATGCGTTCGGCCAGTTCATTGGCCGTGGGCAGCAGTTGATCCGGCGGCACCACGCGAGAGACCAGGTTCCACTCCAGCGCCTGGCGCGCATCGATGACCTGGCCGGTGAAGGTCAGCTCCGCGGCGCGTGCAAGGCCGATCACCCGCGGCAGCAGCCATGCGCCACCATCGCCCGGAATGATCCCCAGCTTGACGAAGCTCTCGGCAAACTGCGCCTGCTCCGAGGCGATGCGCATGTCGCACATGCAGGCCAGGTCCAGGCCCGCGCCCATGGCCGCGCCATTGACGGCGGCGATCACCGGCACCTCCAGGTTGAACAGCGCCAGCGGCAGCCGCTGGATGCCCAGGCGGTAGTCCTGGCGAATCTCCATGCCGGGCACCTGGCCCGAAGCCTGGCGCTCCATGTCGCGGATATTGCCGCCCGAGGAGAACGCGGTGCCGGCGCCGGTGATGATCACCGCGCGTACGCTGCCGTCACGGTGGATACGGTCGATGGCCTCCAGGAAGTCGGCCACAGCGGTGTTGCCGGTGAGGGGATTGCGCCGCTCCGGTTCGTTCATGGTCAGGGTCACGATGTGGCCCTGCTGCGCGTAGCGCAGGAAGCTTGTCATGCTGGTCTCCGGTCGTTGTAGTCGTTGGCCGGCGCCGAGCGGCGCCGCCGA
>NZ_BAAILO010000380.1:42001-68378 GCF_054589115.1 Cupriavidus sp. 8B
ATATCCGCCGTATATCAGCGCAGCCGCGTATCGGTCCCCGCCGCATCCGCATTCAAGGCCAGCCCGCAAGCTTGCCAACTTCTACCGGCGAGGGTTCGTGTGCCGAATGCACCGCCCGATACCTGCTTCGATTGCTTTGTACGGTGATAATTTGCATCCTAACTATATGGCTGCTATCATTCCGTCCATGCCTTCAATCGACACCCTCCGTTTCGCCTTTACCGGCCAGCTCATGCTGGCCGGCCGCCAATGGCGCCACATTTCCCAGGGTGCCGTCACCGCCTACGGTATTTCCGCCGCCGCCGCGGGGCCCTTGCTGTTTATCCGCCGCCTTGGCGGCGGCGTGCGCCAGGTCACCTTGGCGGACTATGTCGGGCTGGAAGGCGCATCGCTGGTGCGCCTGGTTGACCAGCTCTCCGCGGCGGGCCTTGTGCGCCGGGAAGTGGATGCGAACGATCGCAGGGCCAATGCGCTCTGGCTCACCGATGCCGGCGAGGCCCTTGCCGAAAAACTCGAGGCTGAGCTCAAGCATCTGCGGGCCCGCGTCTTTGCTGACATCAGCGAACAGGATTTCGAGGGCGCCATGCGCGTGCTCAATGCGCTCGCCCGCGCAGCCGAGTCCACCCCCAACACCGTTTCCGGGTCGTAAGAACATGGTTAGCTGGCCCACCGGACGGGACTGGATCTTTTCCCTCAAAGCCTTTGCCGCGGCCATGCTGGCGCTGTTCATCGCGCTGTACCTCGGCCTGCCGCGCCCGTACTGGGCCATGGCCTCCGTGTATATCGTGGCGCATCCGCTCACCGGCGCGACGCGTTCCAAGGCGCTGTATCGCGTGCTTGGCACGCTGCTTGGCGCAGCCGCATCCGTGGCCATCGTGCCGCCGCTGGTCAATGCGCCGGTGCTGCTGATGGCTGCGGTGGCGCTATGGACCGGCATCCTGCTCTATGTCGCGCTGCTGCACCGTACGCCGCGCAGCTATGTGTTCATGCTGGCGGCCTATACGCTGCCGATGGTGGCCTTGCCCTCGGTGAGCGATCCCGGGGGCGTGTTCGATATCGCCGTGGCGCGGGCCGAGGAGATCTGCCTGGGCATCCTGTGCGCGAGCATCGTCGGCTCGACCATCTTCCCCGCCAAGGTAGCCACGGTGCTCGGCCAGAAATCCGGCCAGTGGCTGGCGGACGCCGCGCTGTGGGCCACCGATATGCTCTCGGCCCATCCGGCCGCGAAGGTGTCGCGCCATCACAGCCGCCATCGCCTGGCCGCCGACATCCTCGCGCTCGACCAATTGATCAGCCATCTCTCCTACGACGCCGAGAGCGCCGCGCGCGTGAAGCACGCGCAGGAGCTGCGTGGCCGCATGACCATGCTGCTGCCCGTGCTGTCGTCGCTGGCCTCCGTGGTGGATGCCTTGCACCAGCACGCCGCCGGCATTCCGCAGCGCCTGTCGCACAATATGGCGCTGGTGTCGGCGTGGATCAGCGCGGGCGCGCAGGCGCCGCTGCCGGCGTTGCAGCTATCCCCGGACGCGCCCATCGCCGACGCCGGCCTGGAGCCCGGCAGTGCCGGGCCTGACTGGCCCTCGGCACTGGCCGCCACCGCCGAGGGCCGCCTGCGCGAGCTAATGGAGTTGTGGCAGGACTGCGTATCGCTGCAGCGTCGTATCGGCGAGGCGGCACCGGAGGGCGACTGGGCGCCCGTGTTCCAGCGCTGGGGCGTGGGCGCCGCGCGCCACTACGATCACGGCATGCTGTTGTTCTCCACCGCCACGACGGCGCTGGCGATCTTCAGCATGGGCATGGTGTGGATCTGGACGGGCTGGGCGGATGGTGCCGGCGCGGTCGCGCTGGGCGCGGTGTCGTGCTGCTTCTTTGCCGCGATGGACGAGCCGGCGCCCATGATCCGCTCGTTCTTCCGCTGGAACGTGGTCTGCCTGGTGCTCGCCACTATCTACCTGTTCGTGGTCCTGCCGAACGCGCACGATTTCGAAATGCTGGTGCTGATGTTCGCGGTGCCTTACCTGATCATCGGCGTGATGATGGCGCAGCCCCGGCTCGCGCTGATCGCCATGCCGCTGGCCGTGGTCACGGCCAACGATATCGGCATCCAGGGCGCCTACAACGCCGACTTCAACGCCTTTTTCAATGGCAACGTGGCCGGCATCGCCGGCATCCTGTTCGCACTGGTGTGGACCCTGGTGGCGCGGCCGTTCGGGACCAAGGCCGCGGTGCGGCGGCTGGTGCGCGCCAGCTGGGGCGACATCGCCCGCAACGCCACCGGGCGCGAGCCGGGCGAGCACGCGCACTTGCGTGCCCGCATGCTGGACCGCCTGGCGCAACTGGTGCCGCGGCTGGCGGCCAGCGAGGATGAAACCACCGGCGACGGTTTTACCGAAGTGCGCGTGGAACTCAGCACGCTGGCGCTGCAGCGCGAACTGTCCGCGCTGGCGCCGGAGCACCAGCACTCGGTGCGCCGCGTGCTGCAGGGCATCGCCAGCTACTACCAGGCACGCCTGGATGCCCGTGCCGACACGCCGCCGCAAGTGCTGCGCGACCGGCTGGGCAAGGCGATCCGCAAGGTTGCCTCGCGCGCCGACCACGCTTCGCGCGAAGCCTTCGCCGCGCTGGTGGAGATGCACGTCGCGTTGTTTTCGGCAGCACCCGCGGCGATGAGCGCGGCTGGTGCCCAGCCCGCAGGCCAGGCGGCAGACCCAATGAGCAAGCAAGCGAGCAACAAGCAATGAGCGGTGAAGTCGACGTCTATGGTGTGTTTGTCCCGAGCCTGCTGGCGTGGATGCTGGTGGCGTTCGTGATCACGGCTTGCGCGCGCGCCGTGCTGGCGCGTGTGGGTTTTTATCGGCTGGTCTGGCACCGGTCCCTGTTCAATCTGGCGTTATATGTGATCGTCCTGGGCGGCATCGTCCACCTGGTCTATCGGCTGCAGTCATGAAACTGAATCTTCGTACGCTTGGACCCATCGTCCTTACCCTTGTCGTCACCGCGGTCGCGGTCGTCGTCGTCAAGCACCTGTGGGATTACTACACGGTGGCGCCATGGACCCGCGACGGCCATATCCGCGCGGACGTGGTGCAGATCGCGCCGGACGTGTCCGGGCTGGTGACCAAGGTCCTGGTCAAGGACAACCAGCGCGTGCAACGCGGGCAGCCGCTGTTCGAGATCGACCGCGACCGCTTCGCGCTCGCGCTGCAGCAGGCCCAGGCCACCGCGGCGGCGCAGAGTGCCATGCTCGCGCAGGCCCGCCGTGAGGCACGCCGCAGCCAGACCCTGTCCGAGGTCGTCTCCAAGGAAGTGGTGGAAGAAGGCCTGGCCAAGGTCCAGCAGGGCGAGGCCGCGCTGGCGCAGGCGCAGGCCGCGGTCAACCTCGCCAAGCTCAACCTGGAGCGCACCAGCGTGCTCAGCCCGGTCGATGGCTACCTGAACGACCGGCTGCCGCGACTGGGCGACTACGTCAACACTGGCCGCCCGGTGCTGTCGATGGTGGATGCGAACTCCTTCCACGTGGAAGGCTACTTCGAGGAAACCAAGCTGCAAGGCATCCATATCGGCAATTCGGTGGACATCCGCATCATGGGCGAATCCCGCGTGCTGCATGGCCACGTGCAGAGCATCGCCGCCGGCATCGAGGACCGGGACCGCACCAACGGGTCCAACCTGCTGCCGAATGTGAACCCGACGTTTAACTGGGTCCGCCTTGCGCAGCGTATCCCGGTGCGCATCGCGCTGGACGAGCCGCCCGCCGACCTGCGGATGGTGGCGGGCCGTACCGCGACCGTGTCCGTGCGCGAACCCTCGGCGCGGGACAAGGTGCAGGCCGAGCCGCAGGACCCGAAGGGCCAGGAGGGCCAGAAGGACAAGCTCGCGCTGGCCGGCAAGGGAGCCGCTAGCCAGGGAGGCGCGCAGTGAACACGTTGCGCAAAGCCCTGCTGCCGGCACTGGTGCCGCTGCTGTTTGCTGCCTGCACCACCGTCGGTCCCGACTACCATGTGCCGGACAACGCCGCCGTGAAGGCGGAAGCGGCCAACGGCCCGCTGCTAGGCACGAACAATCCCGTCGTATCGATTGCCGAGGTGCCCGATGGCTGGTGGCGCCTGTATGACGATCCCAAGCTCGACCAACTGGTGCAGCAGGCGCTCGTCGCTAATACCGATCTGCGCGTGGCAGCGGCCAACCTGAAGCGCGCCATCGCGGTCTACCACGAGGTGGAGGCGGAGAACCTGCCGGAAGCCAAGCTCTCCGCCAGCGCGGAGCGCGGGCAGATCGCCGGCGAGCCGCTGCTCAAGGAAGAGAAGATCCCGGCGATGAACTTTGGCGATGTCGGCTTCAAGGTTTCCTACCTGATCGACTTCTTCGGCAAGCTCGCGCGCGCCGATGAGGCGGCACTGGCCGGCGCGCAAGCCAGCCAGGCGGCGCTCGACCAGGCACGCGTTGGCGTGGTGGCCGAGACCGTGCGTGCCTACGTGCAGGGCTGCGCCGCCACGCATGAACTCACCGTGGCTGAGCATCAGCTGGAGTTGCAGCGCCGCGGCGTCGAGCTGGCCCGCAAGATGGTCGATGCCGGGCGCGGGCAGCCGGTGGACCTGCTGCGCTCCCAGGCCCAGGCCGACGTGCTGCGCGCTGCCTTGCCGCGCTTCAAGGCCGAGCAAGAGGGCGCGGCGTACCGGCTGGCGGTGATGCTGGGCAAGCCGCCCAGCGCCGCCTCGCAGGCCGAGTACGCTTGCCACGAAGAACCCAGGCTGCGCCAGGCGCTGCCTGTGGGCGACGGCGCCGCGCTGCTCAAGCGCCGGCCCGACGTGCGCCAGGCCGAGCGCGAGCTCGCCTCCGCCACGGCCAAGATCGGTGTCGCCACGGCGGATCTGTATCCGTCCATCCGCATCGGCGCCTCCGCTGGCTTTACCGGCATCCTGGATCACCTCGGGCAAGCGCCGACCGCGCACTGGGGCTATGGTCCGCTGATCACCTGGAACATCCCGACCAGCGGCACGCGCGCCCGCATCCACGGCACCGAAGCCGGCGCCGAAGCAGCACTCGCCCACTTCGACGGCGTGGTGCTCAAGGCGCTGCGTGAAACGCAGTCGGCGCTGAGCAGCTATACGCGAGAGCTGGAGCGCACCCAGGCGCTGCGCGATGCTCGCGACAAGGCCAATGAAGTCGCACGGCAGAACCGCCAGCTTTACCAGGCCGGCCGCTCGCCGTACCTGTCGAGCCTGGACGCCGACCGCACGCTGGCCAGCACCGAGGCGTCGCTGGCGGCGTCGGAAAGCCAGGTGGCGCTGGACCAGATCAATCTCTTCCTTGCGCTGGGCGGTGGATGGCAAAATGCGCCCAAGGTCGAGTCGCGCACGATGAGCGAGTGAGGCGCATTGAACGCGCACTGAACGCGCGCTGGGCCGTCATCATGGCTAAAGCCATGCAAGCTTGCTTGCATGGCGCAAAGGAACACAAGCAGCATGCCTAACTTCTCTGGTTTCTCTGGTTTCTCTTATCCCGCCCTCCGTAAAGCGCTGTCCATCGCGGTAGCCACGCTCGGCATCGTGGCATCGGGCGCTACGATGGCGCAGGAGCAGACCCTGCGCGTCGGCACCGTCAGCGGCCCGGACGCGCAGGTCTGGCAGGTAGTGCAAAAGGCCGCCAAGCGCCAAGGGCTCAACATCAAGGTCGTCGAGTTCAACGACTACGTGCAGCCCAACGCCGCGCTCGACGCCGGCGACCTCGACGCCAACAGCTTCCAGCACCAGCCCTACCTGGACAGCCAGGTGAAGCAGCGCGGCTACAAGATGGTGAGCGTGGGCTACACGTATATCTCCCCGCTGGGCATCTACTCGCAGAAGCTGAAGTCCCCCAAGGACCTGCCGCAAGGCGCCAAGGTCGCCGTGCCCAACGACCCCTCCAACGAGAATCGCGCGCTGCTCTTGCTGGCCGCGCAAGGCGTGATCAAGCTCAAGAGCGGCGTCGGCACCAACGGCGTCAACGCAACGCCGCTGGATGTCAGCGACAACCCCAAGAAGCTGAAGCTCGTCGAGCTCGATGCCGCGCAACTGGCGCGCTCACTGCCCGACGTGGCAGCGGCGGTGATCAACACCAACTACGCGCTCGCCGCCGGCCTGCAGCCGACCCGCAACGCCATCGCGCTGGAAGACATCCACAGCCCGTACGCCAACATCATCGCGGTACGCACGCAGGACAAGGACAAGCCGTGGGTGAAGAAGCTGGTCGCCGCCTACCAGTCGGAAGAGGTGCGGCAGTTCATGAAGAACGAGTTCAAGGGTGCGATGGTGCCGTCGTTCTGATTGGGCGGGCTACCGGCAACATTCAATAGCCCCGGTTGCGTTGGCCCAACAGTCAAGCCCCTTTCGGATCGCAAGCTCCGAAAGGGGCTTTTGTTTGTGTTGTGGCAGGCGGCTACTCCCTTGGCATGAACGTGATGTTGACGCCGGGGGGCGCCACGCCGTTTTCGTCGCGCGGCAGCGGATCGGATCGCTCCACCGCGCGCAGCACGGCGTTGTCCCAGCCGGCATTGCCACTGGACTTGGTCAGCCGCACCGACAGCAGCGAGCCGTCCGGCGCCATGCGCACCGAGACCACCGCGGCCGGGTTGCCGGCAATCTCTTCGGTAAAGATGATGTTCGGCTTGACGCGGCGGCGCACGCGGTCCGCGTAGCCGGGCGAGGCATTGCCACCGGCACCGGCGCCTGTGCCCGCGCGGCTGCCCACGCCACCGGTGGTGGGGGCGCTGTTGGCCATGGCCTGCAGGCGCGCCAGCTCGCTCTGGCGCTGTTGCTTCAGTGCGGCCTGCCGCTCCGCTTCGCGCGCCTTGTGTTCGCGCTGATCAGCCTGCCTGGCTTCCTCGGCCGCTGCAGCCTGCTTGCGCTTCTGCGCCTGCAAGGCGATGTCGGCGTTCTCATCCGGCTGCGGTTTCACCACGGGTTCCGGCTCCACCGGCTTCGGTTGGACCACCGGCTGGGGCTGCGAGATGTCGGGCACCGTGTCCCACAGTTCCGCCTCCACGCCAGCCGGCGTGCGGCTTTGCCAGTGCACCCCGTAGTAGAGCAGCATGCCCAGCAGCAGGTGCATGAACAGAGCCAGCAGGAAACACTTCAGCGTTCCTCGCTCCTGTACCAGTTGATACGGATAGGCAATGGTCTTCATGACGCGCGGCAGGCCACGTGCGGGCGATGCATAGTCAATGCTCTGTCACTTTTGAATCACTCTTGAATCCCTCTCACATCCCAGTGAAGGGAGTCGGTGCGGTGCTTTGTGCGCGAACCCGCGCATGGCATCACTCTATGCAGCTTAGGTCGGCATCGTTGCGGTAGGCAAGCGGGATTCCGTGGGGGTGCCAGCCAGCGCCAGGTCCAGCCTGGCGGTTGGTCCGTCCCATCGCAATATTTACAGATCCCCACCGCACCGCTTGCACGCCTCAACCGCAACCTGACCCCAAAAAGTGCCGCCTCAGCCATCGCCCGCGCAGCGGCCGACGCCGCTTTGCCGGGCACGGTCTAAGCTATATGGGAAAGATCCCGCCCCCTTCCTTGCAGGGTGATTCGCCATGGCCGCTCGCTCCATTGCTTCCCTTTCCCTCAGCTTCGGGCTTGTCTCGATTCCCGTGAAGGTGTACGCCGCGACGGAAAGCAAATCGGGCGTCGGCTTCAACCTGCTGCACAAGGGGTGCGGCTCGCGCCTGAAGCAGCAGTACATCTGCCTGCGCGAGGACGTGGTGGTGGAGCGCTCCGAGATAGTGAAGGGCTACGAGTTCGAGAAGGATCACTATGTGGTCTTCGAGCCGGAAGAACTGGATGCGCTGGAGGCCGAGGCCCGCCATACGATTGACATCGTGTCGTTCGTGCCGGTCGGCGCGATCGATCCGATCTACTTTGACAATGCCTATTACCTTGGACCGGACAAGCGCGGGGCCAAGCCCTATGCCCTGCTGACCGAGGCGATGCGACAGACCGGCACCTGCGCGCTGGCCCAGTGGGTCTGGAAGGGCAAGCAGTACATGGTCCAGGTGCGCGCCGGGGACGATGGCCTGATCCTGCAGCAGTTGCTCTATGCCGACGAGGTGCGCTCCATGGCCGACCTGCATGTCGAGAAGGCGGAGGTGCATGCCGCGGAGCTGTCGCTGGCGCTGCAACTGATCGAGCAGAACACGGTGGCCAGCTACGACCCGGCTGCGTACGCGGACGAGGAGAAGGCGCGGGTGCTCGCGGCCATCGACAAGAAGATCGCGGGCAAGAAGATCACCGTGACGGAACATCGCGAGTCCAGCCAGGGCGCGGAAGTCATCGACCTGATGGAAGCGCTGCGCGCCAGCGTTCAGCAGCGCAAGCGCGCCGCGGGCAAAGCGGGCGCGGCGCCGGATGCGCCGAAGGCACGCAAGACCGCGCGCCGCGCGACGGCCGCTGCTCCGGCACCCGCGCCCGCGCGCCGCGCCGCAGGCAAGAAGTAATCGGGCAATGACGCTCTATACGATGCGCGAGATCCAGGCCTTGCTCGGCATCCCGCGCTCGGTTGCCGCCCGGCTGATCGCGGATGGCGTGGTCACGCCAAGCCGCGGCGCGCGGCGCGAATACCTCTTCACATTCCAGGACATGGTCATGCTGCGGACCGCCAACTCGTTGCACGAGGCGCAGATCCCGAGCCGCCGCATCTCGCGCGCGCTCTCGAGATTGAAGGCATCCAGAGGACAGGAAGCGCCGCTGACTGGCGTGCGGATTCGCGCTATCGGCAACGAGGTGGCAACCCGTGACGCAGTCCGCCAGTGGCAGGCGGAATCGGGCCAGTTGCTGATGGACTTCGAGCCGGATGAGGCCGCCGCCGCCGTCCATTCCATTCATCAGGCTCCGGCCACCGAAGCGAGCGCCTGGTTCCAGGCAGGTTGCGAACTGGAGGCCGAGGCGCCCGACGAAGCGGAGCAGGCGTACCGCCGCGCGCTGTCGCTCGATGGGGGCTATCTCGAGCCCTATCTCAACCTGGGCTGCATGCTGTGCGACGCCGGCCACTTCGGCGAGGCCATCGCGCTCTATCGCTGTGGGCTTGCGCACCTCCCCCGCGAGCCGCTGATGCATTTCAACCTGGCGGTCGCGCTGGAGGATGACGGCCTGCAAGCAGAGGCGCTGGCCAGCTATGCGCATTGCATTGAACTCGCGCCGGAATTCGCGGATGCCCATTTCAATGCGGCCCGGCTGTATGAGTCGATGGGTGACGACATGCGGGCGATCCGGCATTTCAACGCGTACAGGAGGCTGCAGCCGCTTTGAAAAGCCAGCCGTCTTTTTGTAGGATCATCGCAAAGGAGGGTACTGAATCATGAAGCAGGAAAACTTTGCGCGAGCACCGTTTGCGCCAGGGCAACCTGTCCTTGGCGAAGTGGTGGCCGTTGGCGCGATCCGCCCGGAAGCGGGCGACCTGGTTGCCGTGCGAAGCCGGATCGATCCACAGGTCGAATTCAACACGCGCCTGACACTGCCTGTGCCCGACGGCACGTGGAAAGCCGTGGTGTTCAGTATCGATCGCGCCGGCTGCGCGCTGGTGGAGTTCGGCGGCGTCAAGCTGGACGACGAGGTAGAGATTTCGATGGATCACTTCGTGTCGGTGCTCAAGTGCATACCGCCGCAGTGACGCAGTGAAGCTCCTGGCGCGACGCGACGGCGCGTAGCGATAGCCGGCACGGAAGGGGAGCCGGAAAGGCGCCGCCACTCCATGCCGGCGATCATGCTAGCTGTGCTAGCCCACGGTCACGGCGATGCGGCGAGGGCGCGCCTCGTCGCGGCGCGGGATGGTCAGCTTCAGCACGCCGTCCTGCAGGTTCGCCTCGATCTTCGTGGCGTCCAGGTCCGGGCCCAGCGCAAAAGTCCGCGTGAAATGCGGCTGCCGGATCTCGGCATGCTGGATGCGCAGGCCCGCTGGCGTGGGCACCACGGCCTCGGCATCGATCTGCAGGTTGCCATCATGGACATTCACTTGCAGCTTGTCCCTGGAGACGCCGGGAAGATCCGCCCATAGCACCACGCCAGCAGGGGTTTCGTAGATGTCCACTGCAGGCACCAGCGGCGTCCTGGACGCGGACTTTTCGTCTTGCCGCTGCGTGACCGCGCTCTCGTCGCGCCTGGCGACTTGCGTCATATCGGTCATGGCAATCTCCTGGTGTTACTGAACGGTGATCGCGCGGGGCTTGGACGCCTCCCGCTTGCTTACGCTGATCGACAGGCAACCGTTGGCGTAGCGCGCATTGACCTTGTCGGGGTCCGCCGTCTGCGGTAGTTCCACGACTCGCCGGAACGTGCCGGCAAATCTTTCCTGCGCATAGGGCCGCACCTCCGGATCGTTGCCCGAAACCACCGGCTCGCGCTCGCCGGCGATGGTCAGCAAGCCCTTGTCGATCGAGACTTCGAACTTGTCCTGCGGGATGCCGGGGGCAAATACGACGATCTCGATCGATTCGTCCGTCGCGCCGATATTGAGCGGCGGGAACGCGCCGTAGCGGGCCGAGCGCAGGCTGGACGGAAAGCCGCCGAACAGGCTCGCCATTTGCCGTTGCAGGCGATCGAATTCGCTGAAGAGGTCCGTGCCATAGAAGGGATCGCTCATGATCGTTTCCTCCTTCAAGCGGGCAAGGCGGTGAACAGGCGAATGGGCTACTGCCCACCCCCATGCCCTGAGCCACTACGAAGAATGCAGCGCTTGATATCGCGACTGCCCGGGCGAAATCAAGTTAGTACTTTTCCGGGAATTTTCAAGAAGGCGTCAAGAGGGCGTCAAGAGGGACCACTCATTGCCACATTCCGGCCGGTCGGTGGGCAGAGACTGTATGCCCTCACATCGGATCACAACGCGCATGCAGGTTCCCTGGTTCTGAGCCGACGTCGGGTAGACGTTACCTGGTTCGCTATCCACCCCTTCCGGCTATTGGCTGGCAGGAACCCCTCATTGTGCAAATTGTCTATACGGCATATCGCCGGGGAGATGCCAAATGGCTGCCACGCAAGCAGGGGCGATGCCCCTCTCCGATCAGGACGCTCGGCGCCAGTTGCGCCGAGCCGTCATCGCCAGCACGATCGGTACCACGATCGAGTGGTACGACTTCTTCCTCTACAGTACGGTGACCGGCCTGGTTTTCGCGAAGCTGTATTTTCCGGAGTCGGATCCGGTCGTCGGCACACTGCAGGCTTTCCTTATCTATGCGGTCGGCTTTGTAGCACGGCCGGTAGGCGCGGCCATTTTCGGCCACTACGGCGATCGCATCGGACGCAAAGCCACGCTGATCGTGACACTGTTGTTGATGGGCCTCGCCACGTTTGCCGTGGCCTTTGTCCCTACCTATGCAGAGATCGGCATCTGGGGCGCCGTCGCGCTCACGGTGCTGCGCTTCATTCAAGGTGTGGGCGTCGGGGGCGAATGGGGTGGCTCGGTCTTGATGTCGATGGAATGGACCCGCACCAACGCGCATCGCGGCTTCGTCGCATCTTGGCCCCAGTTCGGGGTGCCGGCGGGACTGTTCCTGGCAAACCTGGCAGTGCTGGCCATGAGCGAGATCTCTGGCAGCGGCTTCCTCACCTGGGGCTGGCGAGTGCCGTTCTTCATCAGCATCGTACTGGTCGCGATCGGCTTCTACATCCGCTTGAATATCCTCGAGACGCCTATCTTCGCGCGGCTTTTGGCCGAGGGCAAGATCGAGAAGACGCCGATGCTTGAGGTGTTGCGCCGCCAGCCGAAGGATATCCTTCTCGCGGCCTTTGCCCGCATGGCCGAACAGGCACCTTTCTACGTCTTCACCGCCTTTGTCTTCACCTATGGCGTGTCGACACTGGGCGTGACACGCAACCTGTTGCTGACGGCGGTGCTGGCGGCTTCGGTGCTGGAATTCGGCACCATCCCGTTCTTTGGCCATGTTTCCGATCTGATCGGGCGTCGGCGGATGTACATGATCGGTGCGGCCGTGGTCGGCGTATTCGGTTTCCTCTATTTTGCGATGGTCGGCACCAAGGATCCGATGTGGATCTTCTTGGCCATTGTGCTCTCGCTGGTACCGCATTCGATGATGTACGGTCCCCAGGCCGCTTTGATCGCTGAATCCTTCACGGGGCGCCTGCGTTACAGCGGCGCGTCCTTGGGCTACCAGCTGGCTTCGGTCATTGCCGGCGGCCCTGCGCCGCTGATTGCAACCGCGCTCTTCGCTTACTACCATTCGGGCTATGCAATCGCGGGCTATATCCTGGCGTGCGCGGCGATCAGCCTGATCGCCGCTTCGCGGCTGGGCGATTACACGAACAAGGACATCTCGCAGGAATACGATGACGCGCCGACGACGGGCGATAGCGGACACGCGACCCCAGTTGCATGATCGATCCGCTTGCCGCTGCTCCGGTCAACGCGCCCGGGTAAGAGGCTCAGGTCGGGTCCAGTACCTCATGGTGGCGTTGAAGCGGTTGCCAGCACGGCCTCGCCATGCACGGTGGCGAAGACATCGGCCTGCGGCACATCCTGCGGTGCAACGGGAAAACCCCTGGGTGACGCAGAGACGGCGTCTGCCTGTTCTCGTCGGGAAGCATGAGGTGCCGCGCAAGATCGTCACCGACCAGTTGCTCGGTTAATCGGCGCTGAAGGCTGAGATCTTCGAGCTGGCGGGCGTCAAGTACGTCTGAAAGCCTGACGTTCACCGGCGATGACTCTCCGATGGTGAACCTGATGTTGTCGGTGATGGGTGCCTTCGCCGAATTCGAGTGCGCGCTGCTCCGCGAGCGTCAACGTGAGGGGACCGCGCTGGCGAAGCAACGCGGAAGCCTATCGCGGCCGCAGGCCATCGTTGTCTGAGGTGCAAGTTGCCGAGCTGCGCCGCCGCGTGGAGGCCAGCGAACGCAAGGCCCAACTCGCGCGCGACTACAGCATCAGTCGCGAGACGCTGTATCAATATCTGCGCTCGACCAAGTAAATCTTGCTCTGTGAATTGTTCACCCAGGCACAGCGCTTCCAGCTGTACGCCTGAGGGCGCCTCGGGCACAGGGCACGACTGATGAGCACAACTTTAGTTGAAATTTAGAGACAACTTTAGTCGTGTGAGCGATTCGCCGCCCCCGGGCGGCCTTCTTGCCACATCGCTCCATGCCAGTCATTACCAATATCGGCATGCGCTTTCGGACCCCGGATCGCGCCGGTGGAGCAGCTGGCCCGTCGTCGCGGCCGCCGTCAGCCTCACCCCAGACCTTCAGCAGCACGATTACCGTCTGCGGGGCGCTATTCCTGCGTTCGGCAAGCCGAACGAGACCGGCATCGGGATGACGGCCGGGTCTGTTACAGCGGTGCGGGCTGTGTCGGGGAGGGCTGCGTTGGCGCGGCCGGCTTCTTGTCGCTCGTGCCACTGTAGGTGAAGTACTTGGCCTTGGCGCCCTTGGCCCAGTACGCCAGGGTGAACTGCTTGCTGTCGCGCGCGTAAAGCACCTCGAGGCTGCCGTTGGCTGCCTCCCACTCGGCGTAGCCGTTCTCGGCATTGGGTTCGGTCTTGCGCTTAGACTCGTAGCGGGCGTCGAGCTTCTTGCTGACCTCTTCCAGCGCGGACCGATCGAACGTCAGGGAAATGAGCGCCACCGTGTCCTGGGCGTCGCAGTTCACGATCGCGCGGGTCAGGCCTGGCAGATTGAAGCGGTCCAGATGCTTGATCTCCACCGTGTCCCCGCCGGCCCACGGCGCCACGCCAGTCTTGACGCGATTGGGACCGGGCGTCATCCGAGCGCACTTGGTCTTGCCAAGCTCAAGGCCGAGGGGCGCCGCATCCTTGCCTGGCGGTTGTGCGTAGGCGGCGATCGACGCCAATAGGAGGGCGGAGAGGAGGGTGGCCTTCTTCATCATGGTTTTGGCGAGATTCAGGAATTCGAAACGGATATGAAGGAGATTTTACGGCCTGATGCCCCCTCGCCCAACGCGCGCACGCTCTTTATTCCCGTCCACTTTCGAACTGGTGAGAGGCAACGACCGTTACCCCGGCCGTAACGGCCGTTCGCACAACCTCGTCGGGGCGGCAGTCATCGAGGAAATGCTCCCCGTAATGTGCGTCGGGAAAGCTGTCATTGAGCTATGACCGGCGTGCCAGATTCTGACCCATTGCCCGCAGCCCGCGGGCAATTACTGACCGTCGCCGAGAGGGAGGATGGCCAGATCAATGGAGGCTGCCGCACGCACGCCAATGACGATCAGGGATAGTAGGCCTGCGAAGCGGGCGATTATCTTGGCCAGGACCCGTGCCATCTCCGGTGGCAAGGCATCGTCCTGCTTGACGTCTAAGCCACTGCCGTGGGGTATGGCGGGGAAACTTGCTTTGTTTGCCATGGCGCTGGCTCGAACCGGGTCATGCTGCCTGGGGTTCGGCCGGACGAATGCAGTGAGTTCGTCCGCTGGGTTCCTCGATTACGAGATCGACGCCATGGCGCACCGCTAGGGTTTTTCCAACACGCACGGCTTCATCCTGGCATTCGAATTCGAGGATTGCTGTAACTGTGCCACGGACTTTCAAGATCCAGCCAGTATGCCCGGCACAAACCATCAAGTCTCTTCGCATTGCAGTTCCTCCTGAGGGATGACTGGAGTGTAGGAAAGGCAGGTCATAAGTGCCGTCGGGCAACGTCCTACCTGGCTGGCGGCACCTCTGAAAGCCGTGTTGGAAGAGGCTGACGATGCGGCAAGGCGGCCGCTAGTTAGCGCCCTTTGCCGATAGTGTCCAGAAAGCGGCGCCCGTGGCTGGTGAGGTGCAATTGCCCTTGGTCATATCCCGGCCCATCCAGTGCACGAGTTGCTGACGTACCAGAGCACTGAGGTTTGCGGGGTCTAGTTCGGGCTTCTCGTCAGTGTTATCGAGAGCATCAAGGCGGCGATTTCATTTGGACTGAGCATCTTCGTCTCCTGATTCGTTCTGCTTGAGGGGAGGGAAGCGCGCCGCACGCAAGGATGACAGAACGCGTGGGCTGGCGCCGTGGCGGTCATGCTGTCGACTGCAGCCATTGCCAGTAGTCGCATTGCTCTGTCACGGTGACCGGCAACACACTCGCTTCGCAGCAGTCAAAGATTTCCACGATGTCGAACTGAGTCGTCACCTCGCGGCCCATACTTAGACGATACGCGCGCAAGCCGTCATGCACTTGCGGAGAGCTGCCGATGGCGTACACATTCAGGCTCGATCCGTGACAGTGCGGATACAGACCTTCCAGAGCCAGCACTTCCCGAATTTGGCAAAGCGCTTTGAAGAAGCCAGTTGCCGTCACATCGATGGCCTGATCACGCTAGTGAGCCTGCAAGCGACAGTTTGGGAACTTGCCAGAACCTCGAAAGCGAATCCCCTCTTTGTCATGGCCACCAATTAGCATGGTGTGAAAATTGAACATGGCATGAGACGAACGAAGCCCGGCCCGATGGGCCTGTTCTCGTTATTCAGGGATAACCGAAGTGTAGGGCGCCAGCAGCGGGGCGGCGTCAGCGTATTTCCTACATTGCATGGTTAGGGTTAGGCACTTGTCAGGCGCGCGATCGCGTGCACTGCCCCGCCAATCGCAATACCTGTTTCAGGGTGTAACGTAGGCAAGCCCGCCGCGGAACTCCCTCCTTTTCTGGATTGTCATTCCTGTATAGAGCGCGCGGCGAACTGCCGCGACCTGAGCGGGTCGCTATGCGCTGCGACCTGCAGAAGTACCAGCAGGAGACAGTGATGAAACCAATCCAAAAGATGTGCCTTGCTAGCATTGTCGGATTGCTTGCTGCTTCGGGCAATGGGATTGCTTGGGGAGACGTGGGCACAATCCTGGCTGCAGCGGAGGGTGCGCCTGCCATGAATAGCCCCGCTGGATCGCCGGGGCGTCCCGAAGCACCTAGCGATATGACGAAACCCGCGCCCTCCGCGGAATCCACGACGAAACTCAGCGACAGCGCGATCACGATGAAGGTGAAGGCTGAACTCCTTGCCACGAAGGGACTCCGGTCCACCGGAATTCGAGTGAAGACTGAGAACGGGGTTGTGCATCTCGATGGCAAGGTGCAGAGCGACTCGGAGAAGCTGACGGCTTTGAACGCTGTCCGTGCAATGGAGGGTGTGCAATCGGTATCGGATGGTCTACAGGTCGGGAAATAGCGCATCGAAACTAGGCTCGAGCCATGTGGCCCCACTGCTCTGACGCTGGTCGCGGGACTATCCTACGTGCTATGGGCGTTGATGTCGGCGACGCTGTAATCTGGGGCGCGCGGTGCCGGTTCGGCCGCCATGAGATCCGGCGGATTAAGGGTTAGCGGGCAAGCACTTTGTCCCTTGTAGATTCGTCGTAGGGTGTGCAGATTTCGCACGCGGCTGCACTACGATCTCCTCTATGAGTGGCGGTGGCCGCGCAGGTGGCAAGGCTGGAACGGCATTTGCGTCGGACTTCTTCAGCCATGCCGCCCATGCCGCGGCCGTGACGCGCATCGCCAGTGTCAACATCGCTGCAGCGGTGACTGTCATGGTGCCCCGAACTCGCTCGGCCCGTCCGAGCTGCTGGTGCGTTACGGTACCGAGGCACAGAAGAACCACTAACATCCGGGTGAGCATGACGAAGTGCGTTGTTGGCCAGCGGAACGCGCCGGCGGCCCCGGAAGTCAGGTTGATGCCCTGGGGCCGCTCCCTTCGCATTGGAGCCGGCGTGGCTCACGATGCTGGCTGGTAGCTCGTCGCGGTAGTGTAGTGGTACAGCGAGGGTGCCGAGGGCACATCAGTATTGGTAGTGCAGCGAAAGATCGACGACCGTATTGGTCGCCTTCTGCGTGATCGGACTGTGCGCCGCCGAGCCTGCGAGTTGGCCGACCGCAACGTCGCCGGTGACAAACCAATTCTCGCGAAAGAACCAGATCGCGGAGATGCCCGCGCCGTATGACTTGAGGCCCGCATCGGCCTTGTATTGCGGATAGCCCGAGCGCGTCGCCTGAGCCGAGGTGACGCCGAACCACCGGCTCATGTAGCGCGCATCACCGAAGGTGACGGTAGGGCCGGCAAACCAGAAAAAGCGCTCCGAGCTGCCGGGCAGCGGCAGGTAGGCGCCGATATCGCCGATCCAGCCGTCGGTGCCGCCCAGGCTGCGCCGCACATCGATGCGCACCACCAAGGGGAATGACGCCGACACCACATACTCGCCAAAGAGCTTGGTCTCAACCGCAAAATTGATGTTGCCTAGTCCGTTGAGACGGCCGGGATCGTCGGCCATGCGCCGGCCCAGGTTGTAGCCTATCGCCACCCCCGCGCGCCAGTGGTCCGCCCACAGCAGGTTCACGCCGATGCCCTCACCGGTGGAAACAAAGAACAGGTCGCGGTAGCGGATATCGAAGCTGGGGCCCGCGAGCACGTGATAGCGCTGGGTGCCTTCGTAATACGGTCGCAGGCTGGTGGCGGCCCCAACCTGGACCTGCCAGTCGGGCACCTTGGCCTCGTACAGTTTCATCAACGGGACACCGGCCGAATATTGCCACTCGGGCAGCGGCGACGGTGTCTGCGCGCGAGCGCTCAAAGCGGCAGCCGCCAGGCCCACCAGCAGGGCAGCCGGCCACCGGGCCGCAGTATTGCTGTTATCCGCCATTCGTCCTCCGTCACTGGGCTGATTGGCCGCGCATAAAGCCGGGCCTGTCGCCGACTAGCTCCATCGAGCCTCGGCGCCCGGAGCAAAGGGCATTCGGGTATGTCTTCCAGCTTCAGGCTGCCACGCTTACTTTGCGTTAAGACTACAAAATCCTTGCGGCTTTTTCAAAGCGCAGCTACGCCGCAGTGGTGCACCCGGTGCGGCGGTGCCGGCGCCGCCATACTTTGCCTCCGCCGGCCTAGCGGGTTAAATTGCGAAGAAAGGCCCGCCACCGGCACGAAGCCGTGAGGCCGGGCACGCCGGAAGCCGTCACGGTCGGCAGATCGGGAGACTGCGGTAGGCGCTTGTGCGACGCGATTGCCAGGGCCGGCAGCTTGCCGCTGCGGGTCCAGGACGACCCAGGCGCCCGCGGACCAACGCCCCCCTTTCTCCAATATCAGCCAGAAGACCGCCCTCCCGGAGCAGCACAAGCGCGTAAACGAAAGAACCCTTTCACCGGCGAGGATCAGTGGTTCGCTGCGGACGCTTAGATTCGCCCCAAGCCGGATCTAGCCGTTACGCAGCTTGCTTGTCAAGCCTCTTCGTTTTGCCAGGCGCTAGAATGTGGACCGGCGCCTTCGAACAAAGCAGGGATATGAACTGGCTCCCTAATCGTTGCACACCGCCTGCCTCAGGGTTGGAAGGTCACCTGCTGCGCCTGGTCCCAGCCCTTGCGACGCTGCGCCACTATGAAAGAGCCTGGCTGGCGAAGGATCTGTTCGCCGGGCTCGCGCTTACGGCGGTCATGATTCCGGCCGGCATGGGTTACGCCGAGGCGGCGCATTTGCCCGCCATCGCCGGGCTCTACGCCAGCATCGCGGCTCTCGTCGCCTACGCCGCGTTCGGGCCCAGCCGCATTCTCGTCCTTGGCCCCGACTCCGCGCTGGCGGCGTTGATCGCCTCCATCGTGCTGCCGTTGGCTGGCGCCCACCCCGAGCGGGCGGCGATGCTCGCCGGCATGCTTGCGATCCTGTCGGGCGCGCTGTGCATCGGGGTAGGACTGTTCCGCCTTGGCTTTGTCACCGACCTGCTATCCAAGCCGATCCGCCAGGGCTATGTGAATGGCGTCGCGCTCACGGTGCTGATCGGCCAAGCGCCGAAGCTGCTCGGCTTCCAGGTGAGCGGAGACAACCTGTTGCAGGAAGCATCTGGCCTCTTCCAGGGCCTGATGCACGGCGACGTGAACCCGGTCGCGCTCGGCATCGGCGCGGCCTGCTTGCTGCTCATTCTCGGTTGCAAGCGCTGGCTGCCGCGCGTGCCCGGCATCCTGGTCGCGGTGGCGGGCGCCACCGTGGCCGTGGCGCTGCTCGACCTGGACCGGCGGGCGGGTGTCCCGGTCATCGGCTCCCTGCCGCAAGGGCTGCCGGTGCCGCGCATACCCGCTGTGTCGCTCGTTGACCTGTGCGCCCTGCTGCCCGGCGCGGTAGCGGTGGCGCTGATTTCGCTGGCCGATATCAGCGTGCTGTCGCGGATTTTCGCCGCACGCGGGCAATACGCTGTGAACCGCAACCAGGAACTGATCGCCCTGGGCGCTGCCAATTTGGCTGCGGGCCTGCTGCAGGGTTTCCCCGTGACGAGCAGTTCGTCGCGCACCCCGGTTGCCGAAGCCGCCGGCGCGCGGACACAGCTCACCAGCGTGATTGCCGCGCTGAGCGTTGCCATGCTGCTGCTGTTCGCCCCCGCGCTCTTCCGCACCTTGCCCAATGCGGCGCTGGGCGCCGTGGTTGTCGCGGCTTGTCTCGGCCTGTTCGAGATGCGGAGCGTGGCGCGTTTGCTGCGCCTGCGCCCCAGCGAGTTCGCCCAGTCGATGGCCTGTTTTGCGGGCGTCGCACTGCTCGGCGTGATCCAGGGCATCTTCATCGCGGTGGCCCTCGCCCTGCTGGCGTTCATCTGGCGAGCCTGGCGGCCCTACGATGCCGTGCTGGGCCGCGTCGACGGCCTCAAGGGTTACCACGATATCGTCCGGCACCCGGAAGCACGGTGCATTCCGGGGCTGGTCCTGTTCCGCTGGGACGCACCGCTGTTCTTCGCCAACGCGGAGATATTCCGCGACCACGTGCTGCGCGCGGTGAGCCAGGCCTCGACTCCCACGCGGTGGGTCGTGATCGCCGCGGAGCCCATCACCGATGTCGACGTCACCGCCGCGCAGACGTTGGCGGAGTTGCACAAGGCATTGAGCGAATGCGGCATTGAGCTGTGCTTCGCCGAAATGAAAGGCCCTGTCAAGGACCGGCTGAAGCGCTACGGCCTGGTTGCCGCGCTCGGCGCCGATCACCTCTTCCCTACCATCGGCGTGGCAGTGGACGAGTACCTTGCGCAGCACAAAGTCGAGTGGCGCGACTGGGAAGACGAGGCAGCAGCCGCTCGGCGCAGCGAGTAAATTCCGCCACGCTTGGAATGCCAATTGCTGATCCCTGCTAGCGCGGGGGCTGACGCACGGTTAGTTGGTGAGTCCTATGCGAGGCGAAACGCGGCTGGTATGACCTTGGCCCCGGCGCGCTTGTGCCAGGGGTGCTGCCCTAAAGTGCATGGATGTAGTCGGAGTCGCCCAAGCAGAAGGTGCGCGAGTCGCGGCGGAGGCTGAGGAAACCTGCTTCGTCTCGATCTGGACAGCAGGCGGGCCGTTGATTTCCAAGACCGCTGCCGCGAGTTTCGCCACGGTCGCCCAAGCGGGGAGGCATTTGCGGGGGTCCTAATTTCAATGGAAAGGCGTGGAGGCCATATACCGAGCTCGTCTTCTTGCCAAAGTCCTGCGAGATCGGGGTTCGTTTCGTGCGCCTGGCGCAGGAGCAGCAGGCTCAAGCGGGAACAATCTGACGCCCCAACTGATTCATGAAGGGATCCGCATTCGCATCGCTTCCAAGCGGTCGATCGCGGACGTCTGCCGTCGGCACGCCGCACGGAGGTCTTTTTCGGCCGATGAGCCGCTGTTGGCTCGAACGGCGCCGGACGGCTCTTCCCGACCCAATATTCGGTCAGTCAAATTTCTACAAACCGGCCATTCGTTCGTCGTGGCGTGCAATAAGGACACTGTCCCAGCGAGAACGAACCGAAGTGGCAAATGGCAACTCCTACGCCAATCGCAGATCCCACAACACATCAAGTACGTGTTGCGTGGAACGCTCAACGTACCCCGCACGATGTGCAATGCCGAGCCGACGCCACAACGCCGGGCGCAGCGCACGCATGACAATGCGCCCGTCGGGTAATGGCGTAGTGGCCTCATGGGGCAACAGCGCTGCGCCGTAACCTGCCGCTACCAGACTCTTGATCGCGTCGTTGTAGTTGAGCTGAATGCGCGGCGCAGGATGGTGCCCCCCGGTCGCGAACCACTCTGCAGTCAGACGCGAGAGACGCGTGGTCGCGTCATTGAGAATGAGAGGTTGGGCGGCGAGCCATTCAGGCGTGACGCGGGCCGGACACCGCCAATGCGCCGGCACAAAGGCCATCACGGGGTCGCGGCGCCAAGGCTTTATCACGAGTCCAGCCACCGGAGGCTGAGGCAGTGCGACCAGCCCAACATCCAGCGTTCCATCCGCCAGTCGGGACAGCGTTTCCTGCGAAGTGAGTACTGCAACCTGAATGTCGATAGCGGGATGGTGCTGGCGCAGCACCTCAAGCGCTTGCGGCAACAGGTGCGCGATCACGCCAGTCGACGCACCGAGCCGCGCGCGCCCTTCGAGCCCCTGCACCTGGCGTTGAATATCGTCTAACGCCTGCTCCGCATCGGCCAGCAGTCGACGCGCGCGCTCCACCAGCACCTCTCCTATCGCCGACGGCCTTACATGTCCGCGCTTGCGTGACAGGAGCGGAGCTCCAATGCGGTCTTCGAGTTCAGCGATGTGGAGGCTGACCGTTGGCGGCGCCAGGTGCAATGCACGCGCCGCATCGGCAAATGAGCCACGGTCGGTAACGGCGACCAGAGTGCGCAAACGGTCCAGGCTGATCTCTCGCATGTCGGTGTCCAGATTCAGAAAAACTGAATATTCACGTTATGAAATACAACTTTCCCTATTCTAGCGGTCGATGGAACATAGGGGCTCGTTCTACTTGTTACAACCCACAGTCACCGGAGTATTCCACCTATGAGCTCTCCCGTTGTTTTCATCGACGGCGACCAAGGCACCACCGGGTTGCAAATCCACGAACGGCTGCGCAACCGGACCGACCTTAGGCTGTTCACGCTTGCCGCTGCGGAACGCAAAGATCCGCGGCGTCGCGCAGAAGCCATCAACGCCTGCGACATCGCCATCCTCTGTTTGCCTGATGCCGCCGCGCGCGAGGCAGTGGACGCCATTGTCAATCCTGCCGTCAGAGTAATCGACGCAAGTTCCGCCCACCGCACACAGCCGGACTGGACATACGGCTTTCCGGAAATGACGCTGGGACAGGCTGAGCGCATTGCGAACGCACGTCGGGTCACCAATCCCGGTTGCTATCCGACCGGTGCAATTGGCTTGCTGCGTCCCCTGTTGCAGGCTGGGCTCATACCAGGCAACTACCCTATCAGCATTCATGCGGTGTCGGGCTACTCCGGACGCGGGCGTGCCGGCGTGGAGGAACATGAGGGGCAGGGTGCCGTCAACGCGCCTTCATACCAGGTATATGGTCTGGAACTCGCGCACAAGCACACCCCGGAGATCCAGCAGCACTCCGGGCTCGCGCAGCGTCCCATCTTCGTCCCTGCGTTGGGTGCGTTCCGCCAGGGCATCGTGCTGACGGTGCCCTTGGAGTTGCGGCTGCTGGCACCCGAGGTGGATGGCGCCACGTTACACGCATGCCTCGTACGCCACTATGCCGAGGCGGCCCACGTACGTGTCTTGCCGCTGCATGAATCGTGCGCCTTAAAGCACCTGGATCCGCAAGTGCTGAACGGTACGAACGACATGCGCTTAAGCGTATTTCCTAACATGGAACACAGGCACGTCCTGCTGTCCGCGGTTTTCGATAATCTTGGCAAAGGCGCGTCCGGCGCTGCGGTTCAGAACCTGAACCTAATGCTCACGCAGCAATAGTGGCCGATGGCTTGAGCTAACGTTCGGCCGCACCCATATGCTAACGATTGTTGCCAATCTGGTCGTGGCCGTCGAATGTCTCATACTGGCCGGAAGCCGACGATGAGTAATCAGGAGCCGCCTGTAAGGGCCGGATGGCCCAAGGCACGCCGCGCACAACATAATCGGCGCCGATTGTGGGAAGTGAATGCGCCTCGCATCACTGAATTGCCGCCGCACACGCATTCCGCGTAAGATGTAAAGGTCCAGCCACAGTGCCGTCGCCAAGCATGTCAAAGCGAATCGCATACGCATCGCTCGGCGGTCACCGCCATCCACCGGGAGCGCGATGAACCCGACCACCTTCAATCCGCAGGAAATCGTGACGAGCATCATTGTCCACGAGGTCGAACCCGACGCCGCCGAGCAGTACGAAACGTGGCTCGCGGACATCCGAGCCGCGTGCTCCAGGTTTTCCGGCTACCTAAGCACCGATGTGGTCCGTCCGGTCGGCATGAGCCGCGAGTATGCGACCATCGTCCGCTTCGCCGACTTCAGAAGCCTCAACGCTTGGATGGAATCCGATGTGCGCCGCGAACATATTGAGAGAATGCGGCCATCGCTGCGGCAAGGCGACCGATACGAGATCAGGACTGGCCTCGATTTCTGGTTCACTCCAAAGAACGCACCGGTCAAGATCCCAACCGCGTGGAAGCAGTGGCTCATCACGTGGAGCGCCATCCTGCCGCTCAGCATCGTCGTACCATGGAGCGTCGTGCCGGTGCTCACGCGCCTCGGCTTCGCCCATGACTCGTTCATCGACAAGGCAGCCGTGACGGCGGCAATCGTGTTTCTGATGGTTTACGTGGTGATGCCGCGCTATACACGGCTCGTTGCACACTGGCTGTTCAAGTGACCAGTGCGTACTTGGCGCGCTGCAGCGGCGCCCGGGCCGCGCATCGTGCGTTTGCGCGTGTCGTCATGCGTGCACCGAGCGTGCTACCGAGTTGCGTCCGCATCGCCGGCTAGTCGCTCCTGCGCGAAGATCGGCAGGGATCCGCCATCCCGTCGAAGCGGGTATGCATCGTGGGCGGCCGGCGCAGGCCTGCACCTATTTGTTGTTTATTGCACAACTGACCGCCAGCCCTTTCGTATCGCTCAAGTCTTTCCCCGCAGCTTGTAAGGCCGCCCGCATTCGACCAGAGCGGATGGCCGACAACCAGTCCTCGTTCTCGATAAACGTGCCCGTGGGATTTCCAGGGTTAGCGATCTAGACGAGGGCAGTATGTTCATTAATCTTGCCCATCACGATTCTGTCGGATGTTCAGCCTGATATGGAAATCGCTCGAGAAGAGGTCTTCGGTCCAGTGCTGGTGATTCTCCGGTACAAGTCCGAGGCCGAGGCAATCGCGCTGGCCAATGGCACGAAGTACGGCTTGTCTGGCGCAGTCTGGGCGGGCAGCCCTGAGACAGCCACTTCCTTTGCGCGGAACTTGAAGACTGGCCTCAGCGACGTATAGCGTTTCATCTTGCTGCCTTAGCCAGAGGCCACAAAGAGGGCCGCCGAAAACTGTTGGCGTCAACTCTAGGCCCATCGGTCCATAACGACGTACAACTTCGGCAACTTCAGGTCTCCCCGTATGTGAGACTGCCAATGCTTTCGGGGCGGGAATGGTTGGCCTTCCCGATTTCAATCTTGATGCGCGCTGTCTGAATCAGATCGATCATACTGCTTCGCGACTGTGATCCGGCGTAGGCTCGCAACGCGCGAACGCAGCGGCGCAGATCATCGACGTCGTCAGGAGTGAGAAGTTGCCCGGTGTGCAGCGTTCCCGCGACGCGCATGAGTAGCCCGCTGCCTAGACAAGAAGCGTCTCGCAACTGAGCGATCCGGAATACTTCGGCCATGCGCCACATTTCTGCCACCGGGTAATACAGCCTTCCATCTGGCAGCAAGTGCACCAGTACACCAGTTGCGGACGCATCCACGACGCCTTCCATGTGGATCTGTTCGACAAACCGTTCAAGGGGGCCAAAGTACTCATCCAGCCACCATGGCGGAATACGCAATGAACCAATCCGCGCCACCTTTCGAGCCTTGTGGGTTTTTCGGAGTGTCTTTGAACGACTCATGAACTTATCCTTGCCTCCGGCATTCGCTTGTTGCTCGATACCGGAATTCTGAGGCGAGCACGCAGCAACCACTCTTCGGGCGATCGCCTGCACCGGAACGGAGGCGATCTGCTCCGATGTCTTCTGCAGCACGCCCAGTGCCCCGAGCGACGTCGCGCGGAACTGCTCGGGACAGTGGTCATTGGCCTCTCCTTGCTCTGGCCTGGCCGCCGATCAAGGGAGCAAACCAGTGGCGGTTACTTGCTGTAGACGTACACCCCACGCCCGGTCTTGCGGCCCAGATAACCCGCCGCGACCATCTCGCGCAACAGCATGGCCGGACGGTACTTCGGATCGGCGAACTCGGTGTAGAGGACTTCCATCACGGCCAGCATCGTGTCCAGGCCGATCATGTCGGCCAGTGCGAGCGGTCCGATAGGATGGTTGCAGCCGAGCTTCATGCCTTCGTCGATTTCCTCGGGCGACGCCAGCCCCTCGCCTAGCGCGCAGAACGCTTCGTTGATCATCGGGCACAGGATGCGGTTGACCACGAAGCCCGGACTGTTCTTGACCGTGATCGGGTACTTGCCGAGCGTCTTGGCCAATTCCTCGACGGCGCCGCGCGTAGCGTCGCTGGTCTGCAGGCCGCAGATCAGTTCGACCAGCGCCATCATCGGCACCGGGTTGAAGAAGTGCATGCCGATGAAGCGGTCGGCACGCGACGTCACGGCCGCAAGCTTCGTGATCGAGATCGACGACGTGTTCGATGCCACGATCACGTCCGGTCCGACGATGCTGTCGATCTGCTTCAGGATCTTGACCTTGAGATCGTAGTTCTCGGTGGCGGCCTCGATGACAATGTCGGCCTTCTTCAAGTCCTCATACGACGTGCTGCCATGGATACGCGCCAGCACGGCAGCCTTGTCGGCCTCGGTGGCCTTTTCCTTCTTGATCAGCCGGTCCAGGCTGCCCCCGACGGTGGCGATGCCCTTCTGCACGGCGGCGTCGCTGATGTCGACCATCACCACATCCAGGCGCGCGGCAGCGCACGCTTGCGCAATGCCGTTGCCCATCGTGCCGGCACCCACGATGCCCACTGTCTTGATTGCCATGTCGAACTTCCTTGCGTTGTTGGGGATTTGTGTGACGCCGCGCAGCAGGTCATGCAGTGCCTTCTGCCGCGGGATCAGCACTTGCGCAGGGCAAGTGCATTCAGAACTGGACGGCGCCCGCAGTCAGACTCAGAACTGCGCCTCCGACAGCGCATTGACCGGCGCCGAACCACTGACGACAGCATCGCGCAGTGCCGAAGCTTGCGACAGGATGTGTTCCGCATAGAAATGCGCGGTCGCGATCTTGGCGTCGTGGAAACTCGGATCTTCGCTGCGCTTTGCGTCGGCCGCCAGCATCGCGCGGCCCAGCTGCCAACCCGAGAACACGATGCCGCACAGCTTCAGGTAAGGCACGCTGCCGGCAAAGACTGCGTTCGGATCGGACTTGGCATTGACCACCACAAACGCCACCACCGCCTCCAGCGCGGCACGGCCCTTGGCCAGTTGCGCCTGCACCGCGGTGAACGCCGCGCCACCATGCTTGCCCAGCGCGGCCTCGGTTTCGGCGATCTGCGCGCAGATCGCC
>NZ_BAAILO010000380.1:68520-78639 GCF_054589115.1 Cupriavidus sp. 8B
CTTCGTAGATCGGCAGGATGCGGGCATCGCGATAGTGCTGGGCCGCGCCGGTTTCCTCGATAAAGCCCATGCCGCCGTGCACCTGCACGCCCAGGCTGGTGACATCGATCGACAGCTCCGTGCTCCAGCCCTTCACCACCGGCACCAGGAACTCATAGAAGGCCTGGTTCTGCTTGCGCACGGCCTCGTCTGGATGCTGGTGCGCGGCATCGCTGGCGGCCGCCGCCACGTAGGCCACGGCACGCGCGCCTTCGATCAGCCCACGCATCGTCATCAGCATGCGCTTGACGTCGGGGTGGTGGATGATGGTCACCGCTTCGCGCGCGGAGCCATCGACCGGGCGGCTCTGCACGCGCTCGCGCGCATAGGCCACGGCCTGCTGGTAGGCGCGTTCGGACACCGCGATACCCTGCATGCCGACCGCGAAACGCGCCGAGTTCATCATGATGAACATGTACTCGAGGCCGCGGTTCTCTTCGCCGACCAGCGTGCCGAGCGCGCCACCATGGTCGCCGAACTGCAGCACCGCCGTGGGGCTGGCCTTGATGCCCAGCTTGTGCTCGATCGACACGCAGTGCACGTCGTTGCGCTCGCCCGGCGTGCCGTCGGCGTTGACCAGGAACTTGGGCACGACGAACAGCGAGATGCCCTTGACGCCCTCGGGCGCGTTGGGGGTACGCGCCAGCACGAGATGGACGATGTTCTGCGCCATGTCGTGTTCGCCGTAGGTGATGAAGATCTTGGTGCCGAAGACCTTGTAGGTGTCGTCGCCCTGCGGCTGCGCGCGGGTGCGCACGGCAGCCAGGTCCGAACCGGCCTGCGGCTCGGTCAGGTTCATGGTGCCGGTCCACTCGCCGGAGATCAGCTTCGGCAGGAAAGCGGCCTTCTGTTCGTCCGAGCCGGCCGTCAGCAGCGCCTCGATGGCGCCGTCGGTCAGCAACGGGCACAGCGCGAACGACAGGTTGGCGCTGTTCAGCATCTCGTTGCAGGCGGTGGCGATCAGCTTGGGCAGGCCCTGGCCGCCAAACTCCTGCGGATGCAGCACGCCCTGCCAGCCGCCTTCGCCGAACTGGCGGAAGGCATCCGTGAAGCCGGGCGTGGTAGTCACCACGCCGTCCTTCCAGCTGCTGGGATCCAGGTCGCCGGCGCGGTTCAGCGGCGCCACCACCTGCTCGTTGAACTTGGCCGCCTCTTCGAGCACGGCTTCGGCCGTTTCCGGGGTGGCTTCGTCGAAGCCGGGCAGCTGGCTGACGGCTTCCAGGCCAGCCAGCTCGTTCATGACGAACAGCATGTCTTTGAGCGGCGCGCGGTAGGTCATCGATGTCTCCTGTCTCACTACATATATGGCTAAGCGGCGTTGCCCAGGGCATGTGCCGGATGCCTGATCGTAGCGCCGGAGCCGCCTTCGCTCACTACCAAAAGCTGCCCATTCATTGACAAATCCTGCCGCTTTGCACCACGGCGTGAGGTCGGCTGCACCGCGGCAGCAGGGCGCGCAAGCCCGGGCGGGCAGGGCGCCTGGTTGGCAGGATTTGTCAGGAAACCGACCAATCCCTGCCCGCAGCCGCTAGCGGCCGCCGCCTTCGGGCATGGTCCTGTAGGCCTTGGGGGTGCTGCCGGTCCAGTGCCGGAAGGCACGGTGGAACGCGGTAGGGTTGTCGAAGCCAATGTCATACGCGATGGCCGCGATGGCGTCCGAGGTGCGCGTCAGCCGCAGGATAGCGATGTCGCGCCGCACCTCGTCCTTGACCGTCTGGAATGTCGTGCCTTCGGCCGTCAGCCGGCGGCACAGCGTGCGCACGGAAAAGTGCAGGTCTTGCGCGACCGTTTCGATGGTTGGTGTCGCCGGCAGGCAATCGGCCAGGTATTGGCGCACGCGGTGGCAAACCATCTGCTCCGCGAACGAGACAAAGATCCAGTCTTCCGGTGCGCGCGCCAGGAAGGTCTGCAGGTCGGCCTTGCGCCGCCGTATCGGCATATCCAGGTAAGCCGCGTCGAAACTAAGCTGCGTCTGCCCGCAGCTGAACTGAACCGGGCCGGGAAACTGGTAGAGATAGTCGCTGGCGTGCGGGCGCGCGAAGTCGAACTCCACCTTGGCCAGCGGAATGCGCCTTGCCACCAGCCATGAGGCCACGCCGTGTACCAGCTTCAGCATCAGTTCACGGCCAAGCTCGCTAACGCCAGGGCCAGACGGGTCGGATACCAGCGCAACGCGCCCAAGCGCGTCCTCGCGCCCGGATTCCAGCCTGAAATCGTCCAGGATCAGGTAAAAGAACTGGCCAAAGCGATGTAGCGCCACCTCCAGGCGCGGCGCATCCAGCAGGCTCAGGCACAGGTACTTCAGGGTGCCATTGCGCAACGGCCGGCTGAAGATGCCCGGCATCTCGTCATCCAGCTCGGTCGCAAGCAGCCGGTACAGCGTGGAGAACTGCTCCTCGGTGACCCGGGCGCCCGGCGTCTGCAGCAAGCCGTATGCGATGCCGGACTGTCCGGCCACACGCTGGATGACTGCCGGGTCCGCGCTGGCCAGGAAGCCGTTGACCAGGGAGATGGGAACGGTGGCGGAGGGGTTCAATGGTGTTGGAGAGGTGTGCCTGGGCCAGGAATGTCCGGCATGTCCCGCGGACGGTGGCATATTTTGTCATAAGCCAGGCCTGCGGGCCATTCGGGCGCTGGTGAGCTCACGGATAGTCCCGCCATCTGGACGGGGCAAGGCTGTATGCGATTCTGCCAGCAGCTTATGTCTGATCGAGGTACGCGGCACCTTCTCATGCCGCGAGATGCGCCGACGTCATGTCCAGCCTGCAGACCGCTGGCAATAGTGGTGGCAGTCAGCCAGGCAGGGCCATCCATGGCTCCGGTGCCCGCGACTTTTTGGTACGCTGGTGTTGTACCTGCCGCTGTCGTACCTGCATGCTTGCGTGAGCTTTGCACTTCACAGGCTGGTCGCGGCCAAAGGAGTGATCATGCAAGAACTGGCATTTCGCACGCTGCTGTACCGCTATTTTTTCTTCGGCTGGCTGTTCCGGGACGCCAGCCAGGGCAACCGGGCTGAACGAGCCCTCGCCTGGCATTTCAACAAGGCACGCGCGCATTGGCTGCGGACATACATGCGGCGCTGGATCTGGTGCGGCGTCATCTTCTATGGTTTGGGTAGCGTGGTGGAGCTGATGTTGTGCGCGCCTGCGCTGTCCGCGCTCTTCTACGTGCCCGGCGTGCTCAGCGTGCCAGTCAACGTTGTCATCTTGGTGCTCTGGATCGGCCTGAAGACGTTGCCCGGGCCGCTGTGAGCGGTGGCCTGGATCGCCTTCGCAGTTATCCGACCTTTGCCATCGATGATCTTGGCTTTCGGATCGCCGGATCGGTTGAGACCAGCCTTTGATTGACGCGCCGGCGACCAGATGATCTGGGAGGCGGCGAGGGCGGCATTGTTCTGGAGGTGACTGGCGGCGCCCTGGGTATCGATGATGACGACGTCATAATTGTCGTCGGACATGATGGGGGAGGCGAGGGCGCGGGAGAGTTGGAGCATGCCGTCGGCACGGATGGCGAGCCTGTGCTGGATGGCGCCTTCGGGGTCATCGCTGAGGGTGATGTCCGGGCCGTCGAGGGAAGCCGCGAGCGTGGTCTTGCCGACCCCGCCCTTGGTGGACAACATGCAGAACTTGATCGATGTTGTTGGCGCTAAGGAAGTGGAAACTTCGGGAGGCCAAAAGAAAAAACCTCTTCAGATCAGAGATCCGAAGAGGTTTTTCCAAGGTGCGCTCCCCTAAAGCGAAGGCACCCAACTGTATGGTGGCGAATCAGGGACTCGAACCCCGGACCTGCGGATTATGATTCCGTCGCTCTAACCAACTGAGCTAATTCGCCGAACAAGACCGAAATTATACATGGCATTTGGAGGCTGTCAACACCCCCCCTCTTCAAAAAGTTTAGAGGGTGTCGAACGGCATCTCGCGCGGCCTGCAAAAAAACCGGCGGGCCTTGCGGCCCGCCGGTGGAGCGACTGACTACCGGATCAGTCGTGCATGAGCCTGGTGCCCGGGACGACGGGCCAGCTCACGCGCCTTTAGTCGTTGGCGTAGATATTGACGTCCTTGGTTTCGCGGACGAACAGCGAGCCGATGACCAGGGTGACGCCCGCGATGATGATCGGGTACCAGAGGCCGTAGTAGATGTTGCCGTTCTGCGCCACCAGCGCGAAGGAGATGGTGGGCAGCAGGCCGCCGAACCAGCCATTGCCGATGTGATACGGCAGCGACATGGACGTGTAGCGGATCCGGGTCGGGAACATCTCCACCAGCATCGCGGCGATCGGGCCGTACACCATGGTCACGTAGATCACCAGGATGACGAGGACCACCAGCACCATGATGGTGTTCATCTGCGCGGGGTCTGCCTTGGTCGGGTAGCCGGCCGCGGCCATCGAGTCGCCCACCTGCTTCTTGAATGTGGCGATCTGCTTCTTGCTGGCGTCGTCGAAGCTGTGGCCCGCCGGTACCAGGGTGGCGTTCAAGGAGGCAAACTCCTTGTCGCCGATCTTCACCGTGGCTACGGTGCCGGCCGGGGCTTCCACCACTTCGTAGCTTGCCGAGGCTTGTGCCAGCGTCCGCTTGACGATGTCGCAGGAGCTGCGGAAATCGATCTCGCGGGCGATCGGGCTGCCCTGGAAGGAGCATTGCTTCGGGTCCGCGGTCACCACGATCTGGGCGCTTTGCTGCGCGCGCTCCAGGGCGGGGTTGGCGTAGTGGGTCATGGCCTTGAACAGCGGGAAGTAGGTCAGCATCGCCAGCGCGCAGCCGGCCATGATGATCCACTTGCGGCCGATCTTGTCCGACAGCGAGCCGAAGAAGATGAAGAACGGCGTGCCGATCACCAGGGCGCCCGCGATCAGCAGGTTGGCGGTGGTGGCGTCGACCTTGAGCACCTGGGTCAGGAAGAACAGCGAGTAGAACTGGCCCGTGTACCACACCACGGCCTGGCCGGCGGTCAGGCCTACCAGCGCCAGGATCACGATCTTCAGGTTGCGCCATTGGCCGAACGACTCGGTCAGCGGGGCCTTGGAGGTCTTGCCCTCGGCCTTCATCTTCTGGAAGGCGGGCGATTCGCTCATCGACAGGCGGATGTAGACCGATACGCCGAGCAGCAGGATCGAGACCAGGAACGGAATGCGCCAGCCCCAGACGTCGAAGTTCGGACCGGTCAGGTTGCGGCACAGCAGGATCACGATCAGCGACAGGAACAGGCCGAGCGTGGCGGTGGTCTGGATCCATGCGGTATAGGCACCGCGCTTGCCGTGCGGCGCGTGCTCGGCCACATAGGTGGCGGCACCGCCGTACTCGCCGCCGAGCGCCAGGCCCTGCAGCATGCGCAGCCCGATCAGGATGATCGGGGCCGCCCAGCCAATGGTGCCGTAGCCTGGCAGCAGGCCCACGATAAAGGTGGACGCGCCCATGATCAGGATGGTCACCAGGAAGGTGTACTTGCGCCCGATCATGTCGCCAAGGCGGCCGAACACCAGCGCGCCGAACGGCCGCACGATGAAGCCCGCGGCAAAGGCTAGCAGCGCGAAGATGAAGGCGGCGGTTGGATCGAGGCCGGAGAAGAACTGCTTGGCGATGATGGCTGCCAGCGAACCGTAAAGATAAAAGTCGTACCACTCGAATACCGTGCCGAGCGAGGAAGCAAAAATCACCTTCCGCTCTTCGGGCGTCATCGCAGAGCCCTGGGTTGTGCCTCCGGGCATTGCCACGTTCTGTGCGTTAGCCATTGTCTCCTCCGTGTTTGATCGGAATCTTTCGTGGGGCCGCTGGCACGCTCGCGCTGTCGCGGGCGCGCCATTGCCTCCGAAGTTGCAATGGATTGTGGGAGGCGAAACTTACTGCGTTCTGACAATTTCCGCCCGGTAAGCCGCTAAATGCTCGGGGTATACGCTAAGCAAGAAGCGGGTTCTGCATTGCTGCGCCGCGAAGCGTGCGGTCGCGGAAGATCGCGCCGGAACAAGCGCCAGGCGGCGCCATTGTATTTCTTGCTATGCAGCATCGTCGTGGCGCTGCGCGACCGCGGCCCGATCGTCGGCATCGTCGTCGTCCTCGCGGTTCATCCGCCAGGCGTAGAGCGCGGCCATGAGCACGTAGACGATCAGCGCGCCCTGCGCGCCGACCCAGAACGAGAAGGGCCAGCCGAAGAAATCGAAGCGCAGTTCGCGGGCGAACCAAGCGACGCCGAAGGTGACCACGAACCAGATCGACAGCAATACGGTGATCCAGCGCAGGTTGCGATGCCATGCACGGCGTTCGGACTGGTCGGCCTGGTCGCGCCCGCCGCGCGCGTGCTCGGGGTTGGTCATGCAGGCTCCAGGGGAGATGGCCGGCGCAGCGTGATGCGAAAGCACGCGCCGGCCAGGCGCGGCTCCGCCTGGTAGACGTGGTCGAGGATGCTGACATCGCCGCCGTGCTGCTGCACGATCTCGCGCACGATGGCCAGGCCCAGGCCGCTGCCCTGGGTCTTGGTGCCGAGCACGCGGTAGAACCGCTCCATCACGCGCTCGCGCTCGGCCACCGGGATGCCGGGGCCGGTGTCTTCCACTTCGAGATACGCGAAGGGCTCGAAGGCATCCGCGCTGACGCGCACGGTGGCGTTGCCATCGGCCGGCGTGTAGCGGATGGCGTTGTCGATCAGGTTGTTGAGCATCTCGGTGAGCATCAGACGGTTGCCTTGCACCATCACCGGGTGGTCGTCGGCATCCACGCCGAGATCGATGCGGCGCGCCCACGCCTGCGGCAGCCAGTCCTTGACCACCTCGCGCGCGAGCGCGGCCAGGTCCAGCGGCGCCATGCTGCCGGCGCTGGCCAGGTTCTCCATGCGCGCCAGCGACAACAACTGCGTCACCAGGTGGGCCGCGCGTTCGGAGCTGCCCGCGATCTGCGCCAGCGACTTGCGCAGCTCCTCGGGCGATTGCTCGCGCTGCGCCAGCTCCGCCTGCATGCGCAGCCCGGCCAGCGGTGTCTTCATCTGGTGGGCGGCATCGGCGATAAAGCGCTTCTGCGTCTGCACCGAAATATCCAGCCGCGCCAGCAGGTCATTGAAGGAGGCGACCAGCGGCGTGATCTCCTGCGGCGCGGCGCGCTCGTCGATGGGGCTGGTGTCGCCGGGATTGCGCGCGCGGATCCGCTGCTGGATCGAGGTAAGCGGGGCCAGCCCGCGTGTGAGGCCGAACCACACCAGCACCACCGCCAGCGGCAGGATCACGAACTGCGGCAGGATCACGCCCTTGATGATTTCATTGGCCAGCCGCGCGCGCTTGTCGAGCGTCTCGCCAACCTGCACCAGCACCGGCTGCGCGTCGCCCGCCTGCTTGAGATCGACATAGGTGTAGGCCACGCGCACGTCGTTGCCCGCGATGCGGTCGTCGCGCAGCGAGACCAGCCCGGCGTGGCCGCGATCATCCTCGCCGGGCAGCGGCATGTCGTGGTCGCCGGCGACGAACTCGCCGTGGGTGCCCACCACCTGGTAGTAGATGTTGTCGGTTTCATCGGCCCGCAGGATCTCGCGCGCGGACAGCGGCAGCTGCAGCGTGACGCGCCCGTTGACCTCGCGCACCTGCTGCGAGAGCACGATGGCGCTGGCCTCCAGCGAGCGGTCGAAGGGCCCGTTGGCGATGGATTTCGCCACCAGGTAGGTCACGGCAATGCTCATCGGCCATAGCAGCAGCAGTGGCGCCAGCATCCAGTCCAGGATTTCGCCGAACAGCGAGCGCGGCGATGGATGGCCCGCGCTGTCCTCAAGGTGCGGCAGGGCGTCGGCCAGCGTTTCGTCGCTGACGATCTCATCGGGCGGGGAGGGCGGGCGCGCGCGCCGCCGTGGCAGTCGCAGCAGGCTCATGGGGAGGAGGTGGGGCAGGTCGTGGCGGTGTCGCCGGCCGGTCGTGAAAGGGAAACGGCGCTAATGCCGATTTTAATGCCGAATCTGATGCCGAATCTGATGGCGCTTTCTAGTCGTGCGCCACGGCGGCCTGGAATTTCTCCAGGCAGTAGCCCAGCCCGCGTACCGTGGCAATGCGGATGCCGCCCACCTCGATCTTCTTGCGCAGCCGGTGCACATAGACTTCGATGGCGTTGTTGCTGACCTCTTCGCCCCATTCGCACAGGTGGTCGACCAGCTGCTCCTTCGACACCAGCCGCCCGGTGCGGGTGAGCAGGATCTCCAGCAGCCCGACTTCGCGCGCGGACAGATCCAGCATCTGCTCGTTCAGGTAGGCGATGCGGCCAACCTGGTCGAAGGCCAGCGGGCCGTGGTGCGTGAGCGTGGCGCCGCCGCCGGCGCCGCGCCGCACCAGCGCGCGTACGCGGGCTTCCAGCTCGGACAGGGCGAAGGGCTTGGCCATGTAGTCGTCGGCGCCCAGGTCCAGGCCCTTGACGCGCTCGTCGACGCCGTCGGCCGCGGTCAGGATCAGCACCGGCAGCATGGCGCCGCGCGTGCGCAGGCGCTTGAGCACTTCCAGCCCGGGCATGCGGGGCAGGCCCAGATCGAGGATCAGGAGGTCGAAGGTCTGGGTCGAGAGGGCCGAATCGGCTTCAACCCCACTGGCAACATGGTCGACGGCATAGCCGGAGTGACGTAATGAGCGCGTCAGGCCGTCTGCCAGCACATCGTCATCTTCAGCGATCAGAATACGCATGGTTGTCTCCACCCTGGCCCGGCTTAGTCGTTGCTTTACATCAAATGACGCGTGCGGGACTTGCCAAGCATACTGTTTTTTTATACAGTACTCGCTTGATCCAGTCGCGCAGTGAGCGGGCCGGATCGTACTGAATTTAGTAACGAACGTATTACCGACGTTTGCCCAGTGTTTGCCCCTGCTGCCAGGTTCATTGTCATCAGGAGTTCGCAGCGCGGCGCGGGTCGGGCGGTTACCCGCAAAAGCAGGCAGCGCGCCACATGCGGCCTATTTATACACCATTGACGGAAGGACGACCATGGATGACGGCAAGAAGGCGGGTGCTGGCGTAAGCGCCGAAAAGCAGAAGGCGCTGGCGGCCGCGCTGGCCCAGATCGAGAAGCAGTTCGGCAAGGGCTCGATCATGAAACTGGGCGAGGCCGACATCGACCAGGATATCCAGGTCGTGTCCACCGGCTCGCTGGGCCTGGACATCGCGCTGGGCGTCGGCGGCCTGCCGCGCGGCCGCGTGGTGGAAATCTACGGCCCGGAATCCTCGGGCAAGACCACGCTCACGCTGCAGGTCGTGGCCGAGATGCAAAAGCTGGGCGGCACCTGCGCCTTTATCGATGCCGAGCACGCGCTCGACGTCAACTATGCCGGCAAGCTCGGCGTGTCCGTGGGGGACCTGCTGATCTCCCAGCCCGACACCGGCGAGCAGGCACTGGAAATCACCGACGCGCTGGTGCGTTCGGGCTCGGTCGACCTGATCGTGATCGACTCGGTGGCGGCCCTGGTGCCCAAGGCCGAAATCGAAGGCGAGATGGGCGATTCGCTGCCGGGCCTGCAGGCTCGCCTGATGAGCCAGGCGCTGCGCAAGCTGACCGGCACCATCAAGCGCACCAACTGCCTGGTGATCTTCATCAACCAGATCCGCATGAAGATCGGCGTGATGTTCGGCTCGCCCGAAACCACCACCGGCGGCAATGCGCTGAAGTTCTACGCCTCGGTGCGCCTGGATATCCGCCGCATCGGCTCGATCAAGAAGGGCGATGAGGTGATCGGCAACGAAACCAAGGTCAAGGTCGTCAAGAACAAGGTATCGCCGCCGTTCCGCGAAGCCTTCTTCGACATCCTCTACGGTCAGGGCATCTCGCGCCAGGGCGAAATCATCGACCTCGGCGTGGACGCCAAGGTCGTCGAGAAGTCGGGCGCGTGGTACAGCTACAAGGGCGAGAAGATCGGCCAGGGCAAGGACAACGCGCGTGAATACCTGCGCGAAAATCCGGACATCGCCGACGAGATCGAGAACAAGGTGCGCGAGTCGCTGGGCGTGGTCCTGATGAACGGCACGCCGGCCGCCGCCGGCGCCGTGGTCACCGCCGAAGACTGAGCTTCGCCGGCCGGGGCGTTCCCGGCCGCGAACCCCACCCGGGGCGGCACGCGCAGCGACGCGCGCC
>NZ_BAAILO010000380.1:78785-100278 GCF_054589115.1 Cupriavidus sp. 8B
GCGAGCCTTTGCCGAGCGCTCCTCTCCCATGGCCACCCGTCCTCCTCTCTCCCTGAAAGCCCGCGCCGTCGGCTACCTGTCGCGGCGCGAGCACAGCCGGGCGGAGCTGGCGCGCAAGCTGGCCCCGCACGCCGAGTCTCCAGAGGCCCTCGAGCAACTGCTGGATGCGCTGGAGCGCGAGAACTGGCTGTCCAACGCGCGCTTTGTCGACAGCCTGGTGCACCGGCGCGCGGCCCGCTATGGCGCCGCCCGCGTGATGCAGGAAGCCCGCACCCATCAGCTCGGCGGCGATCAGCTGGCCGACCTGCAGGATCGCCTGCGCGGGTCGGAGCTGGAGCGCGGCCGCGCGGTCTGGCAAAAGCGTTTTGGCACGCCGCCCGCCACGCCGGAAGAAAAGGCCAAGCAGATCCGCTTTATGGTGGCCCGCGGCTTTTCCCGAACGGTGGTGAGCCAGGTGATCAAAGGGGCGGATGAATGGCTGGAGGGCAGTGACTGACGTCGGCCGACGTGGCAGCCTCAAGTGATGCCGCGGTGATGTCACGGCCATGTCCTGCACCTTCCTGCACCGGTTTCGGGCACATACCTGTTTTGCCAGTAGGCGTATTCCGAGCGTGCCTGCCTTGCCAGCGGACCTCGCCGCAACCCTGCAATGCCGCAATTTTCCCGCATACGCGCGGCCTGCCCGTCGTTCGACAATCCCCGGCAACAGCGCCGCGTGCAGTTTGTTCCCGGTCAAGGTTGTCCGGCATGTTAAAATCCTGCGGTTTTCCGGCCCAGCCGTCCATTTCTCCCGCTCCTGCCTGGTGTTATGCCGCTTTCCCCGCCCGTCAATCGCGCCCTGCGTCACCGTCGTGCCATCACGGCGGAGGCCTATGTCAGGGACGACGGCCTATGGGATATCGAAGCGCGCCTGACTGACACCAAGCCGCGCGAGATTCCGCTGGCCGGCGGCGGTGTGCGCCCCGTGGGCGAGCCGCTGCACGATTTGTGGCTGCGCGTCACCATTGACCTGCGCATGAACGTCGTGGACGCCGATGCCTGTTCCGACTGGGTGCCTTATCCCGGCCAGTGCGACACCATCGGCCCGGCCTACCGCAAGCTGATCGGCCTGAACCTGATGAAGGGTTTCCGCAAGTCGGTGAAAGAGCGCCTGTCCGGCGTGGCCGGATGCACCCACCTGACCGAGCTGGCCGGCATATTGCCGACCACCGCGATCCAGGCATTCGCCGGCGATGTGTTCAACATCCGCGACGGCGGCGCCGAAGATACCAGTACTGAGCCGCCTTACCAGTTGCACGGCTGCCATGCCCTGCATTTCGAAGGCGAGGTCGTACGCCAGTTTTACCCCCGCTGGTATGGTCACCAGCCAAAACCGAGGATCAAGACCGAAGGGTCATCGACCCCGGCGGCGCAGCCAGCGGAGGCGCTCGCCGCCCCCGCCGACGGCGCCATGTCCCGCAGGTCAACCGGCACTTCTGGCTAAGCCAGGCCGGCCTGCAGTCCGCCGAGATTCCATCTCCACACTTTTACGCCTACCCGAAAGGAAACACGCATGAATATCCATGAGTACCAAGGCAAGGAAATCCTGCGCAAATACAATGTGCCGGTTCCGCGCGGCATCCCCGCGTTCTCGGTCGAAGAGGCCCTGAAGGCTGCTGAACAACTGGGCGGCCCGGTATGGGTCGTCAAGGCGCAGATCCACGCGGGCGGCCGCGGCAAGGGCGGCGGCGTGAAGGTGGCCAAGAGCATCGACGAGGTCAAGACCTACGCTACCAACATCCTCGGCATGACCCTGGTCACGCACCAGACCGGCCCGGAAGGCAAGAAGGTCAACCGCCTGCTGATCGAAGAAGGCGCCGACATCAAGAAGGAACTGTACGTCAGCCTGGTGGTTGACCGCGTTTCGCAAAAGGTCGCGCTGATGGCCTCCAGCGAAGGCGGCATGGACATCGAGGAAGTCGCTGCCCACAGCCCGGAAAAGATCCACACGCTGATCATCGATCCGTCGGCCGGCCTGCTCGACGCGGACGCGGACGACATCGCCCGCAAGATCGGCGTGCCCGACGCCAGCGTTGCCCAAGCCCGCCAGGCCCTGCAAGGCCTGTACAAGGCATTCTGGGACACCGACGCCTCGCTGGCTGAAATCAACCCGCTGATCCTGACCGGCGACGGCAAGGTGATCGCGCTGGACGCCAAGTTCAATTTCGACTCCAACGCCCTGTTCCGTCACCCGGAAATCGTCGCCTACCGCGACCTGGACGAAGAAGATCCGGCTGAAATCGAAGCGTCGAAGTTCGACCTGGCCTACATCTCGCTGGACGGCAACATCGGCTGCCTGGTGAACGGCGCCGGCCTGGCCATGGCCACCATGGACACCATCAAGCTGTTCGGCGGCGAGCCGGCCAACTTCCTGGACGTGGGCGGCGGTGCCACCACCGAGAAGGTGACCGAAGCCTTCAAGCTGATGCTGAAGAACCCGAACCTGAAGGCCATCCTGGTCAACATCTTCGGCGGCATCATGCGTTGCGACGTGATCGCCGAAGGCGTGATCGCTGCATCCAAGGCCGTGTCGCTGTCCGTGCCGCTGGTCGTGCGCATGAAGGGTACCAACGAAGAGATCGGCAAGAAGATGCTGGCCGACTCGGGCCTGCCCATCATCGCTGCCGATACCATGGAAGAAGCCGCCCAGAAGGTCGTGGCTGCTGCCGCGGGCAAGTAAGCCAGACGCGAACACGAACGCCAGCAGCGCGCCGGGGCCAGGCCTTCGCGCGCTGCTTTGAGCCAAGCAAAGGATTACAGCATGTCGATTCTGATTAATAAAGACACCAAGGTCATTACCCAGGGCATCACCGGCAAGACCGGCCAGTTCCACACCCGTGGCTGCCGCGACTATGCCAACGGCAAGAACTGCTTCGTTGCCGGCGTGAACCCGAAGAAAGCCGGCGAAGACTTCGAAGGCATTCCCATCTACGCAAGCGTCAAGGATGCCAAGGCATCCACCGGCGCCACCGTGTCCGTGATCTACGTGCCGCCCGCAGGCGCCGCTGCCGCCATCTGGGAAGCCGTTGACGCTGACCTGGACCTGGTGGTCTGCATCACCGAAGGCATCCCCGTGCGCGACATGATGGAGCTCAAGGACAAGATGGCCAAGGGCAACAAGAAGACCCTGTTGCTGGGACCGAACTGCCCGGGCCTGATCACGCCTGACGAAATCAAGATCGGCATCATGCCGGGCCACATCCACCGCAAGGGCCGCATCGGCGTGGTGTCGCGCTCGGGCACGCTGACCTATGAAGCAGTGGGTCAGCTGACCGCGCTGGGCATGGGCCAGTCGTCGGCAGTGGGCATTGGTGGCGACCCCATCAACGGCCTGAAGCACATCGACATCATGAAGATGTTCAACGACGATCCCGAAACGGACGCCGTGGTCATGATCGGCGAAATCGGTGGTCCGGACGAAGCCAATGCGGCTTACTGGATCAAGGAAAACATGAAGAAGCCGGTGGTTGGCTTCATCGCTGGCGTGACCGCGCCTCCGGGCAAGCGCATGGGCCACGCCGGCGCGCTGATCTCGGGCGGTGCCGACACGGCGCAAGCCAAGCTGGAAATCATGGAAGCCTGCGGTATCAAGGTCACCAAGAACCCGTCGGAAATGGCTCGCCTGCTCAAGTCGATCCTGTAATACCGATAAGCATCCGTCCCGCCTTCCGGGCGGGAAGGATTGCCGGGCCGGCGCGCTCGCATGACTGCAACCGCGCATCGACCCTCCGTGCCCCCGCCTTCGTGCGGGGGCATGTCATTCTGGAGTACCGTCACCTAGGGTATCTCCCGAGGTGCGTGACATGCCGATTGAAACCGAATCGAAAGCTTGATACGGTAAATCTTCATGTCTGAAGACTCAGACATCCGAAATTCCATGGGCGCCGCAGGTTTTGGCAGCGCTATGTGGCGTTAGAATCATAATTTAAGAAACTCGAGGAGCTTTACCGTGGAACTGCTGTCCTCCACTGCCTTCTGGATCGCGTTGGGATCCATTATCCTGACCAACATCGTGCTCTCCGGCGACAACGCCGTGGTGATCGCGCTGGCCTCCCGCAACCTCCCGCCCGCCCAGCAGAAGAAGGCCATCTTCTGGGGCAGCGCCGCCGCCATCATCATGCGGGTGGTGCTGACGGTAGCCGCGGTCAAGCTGCTGAGCCTGCCGTACCTGAAGATCGTCGGCGCCATCCTGCTGGTCTACATCGGCGTGCAACTGCTCACCGGCGACGACGACGAAGAAGGCCACTCGGCCAAGGACAATATCTGGGCCGCGATCCGCACCATCCTGATCGCCGACCTGGTGATGTCGCTCGACAACGTGGTGGCCGTAGCCGCCGCCGCGCAGAAGGGACCGGAAGGCAGCCAGCTGATGCTGCTGATCCTGGGCCTGGGCCTGTCGATCCCCCTGATCGTGTTCGGCAGCACCATCCTGCTGAAGGTCATGGACCGCTTCCCCATCATCATCGTGCTGGGCGCCGCGCTGCTGGGTTACCTCGCGGGTGAAATGCTGGTCAGCGACCCGGTGGACGCTGCGTGGTTCGAAATGCATGTGCCGCATGCCCACCTGGTGTTTGGCGCGATCGGCGCCGCGCTGGTGGTGGTGGTTGGCAAGCTGCTAAATAGGCGAGCGCCACAGACGGCCTGATAGGCTTTGACCCGTCTTAGGACGGGATTACAGGTGAGATGGCGCCCCGTTGGGGCGCCACTAGACAGACGGGTGGCCCGGGAGCCGCCCGTTTTGTTTTTGGGCTGTAGTGCAGGGCATGCAGCAAACATGGCTGTGACTTCAGTGCGGTTGCAGACTGACTTAAGCCAGAACAGCGGTTTACTGACCCTCCGCGTCATACTTAGTGACAAAATTTGCGCCTGATCAGCGTTAGGAATGGTCCTAAGTGGCGAAAATTGTCACTCGCCGACGAGACATCAAGGCTTGTCGGCGCTGGCACGCTAACTGCTAAGAACTTACAGCATCACATGAAACAAAATGTTTCTATTTGTATCCAAAATTCCTTCGAGGGGTCAATCATGCAACAACGGGTTCAACAACTGAAAAAACTGGGCCGCCGAGCTCAGAAGGGCTTCACGCTGATCGAACTGATGATCGTGGTTGCGATTATTGGTATCTTGGCTGCGATCGCTATTCCGCAGTATCAGGACTACGTGACGCGTGCGCGTTGGGCAGACAACATCACGTCCATCGCCAGTCTTAAGCAGGCAATTGCGGAGTGCATCCAAAATAATGCGCAGACGGCCGTGGCCAGCCCATGCGACGCGTCAGGCGCTGCCGGGCTGGCGAGCGCTGGCGGCGGCGGGTTCACCGCGATGCCGACGCCAACGAATGGGACTGTGGCTTACACGGCTGGGGCAATTGTGATTACGGCTGCCGGCGCGCTGGGCGCAACTTGTAAAGTGACTGTCACACCGACCATCACGCCTGCCGCCGTGACCTGGGGGGCTGCAACTTCCGGTGCCGGTTGCAGTAAGGCTCAAACCGGCGTCTGATAAACGCTTTGTTGCCCAAGAGAGCGCCTTCGGGCGCTTTTTCTTTACCCACTCTCCAAGCTATCATCCGCCTTCGGCCCAAAAGGCATAACAAGGCGCCCCACATGCTGCCCTCCCGGTCAGCCATCCCTCTCAGCTTCCTCGCGGTAGCCGTCACGCTGCCGCTACTGGTCTCCCGGCACACGCTCCCCCTCGCCACCTTCTACGGCGAATGGACCTCGGCATTGCTGTTCGCGCTCGCTGTCATCCTTCTGGGCGCCCCGGCGCTGCGGCAGGGCAGAAGCACGGCCTACAACGCTGCTCCCGCCCAATTCCCCTGGATCCTCCTTTTCCCCCTCTGGCTGATCGCCACCGGTGTCACGCAAACGCTGACCGGCATGGCCGATGTGTCGGGCAGCCGGCTGATCACCGAGCTATCGCTGGCCCTGGCTGGCGCGGTGATGTGGACAGCCTGGCGCCAGGGCCGTGCCGCAACGCCCGTGGAGCGCCAGACGATGGTCGATGTGCTGGCCATCGCCTGGCTGGTGGCCGGGTTGCTGGGCACGCTGGCACAGTGGGTGCAGGTATTCGGCCTGGAGCCGGACACGCTGGGGATGGTGTCCACTTACTTTTACGACGACAACCGCCGCCTGTGGGGCAACCTGAACCAGCCAAACCACCAGGCTACGGTTGCCGGCATCGCGCTGGCGGCGGGGGTCTGGCTGGCGGCGCGCGGGTGGTTGCGGGCGCCGGCCTGGCTGGCGGCGGCGTTGCTGCTGGTGAGCGGCATCGTGCTGTCCGGCTCGCGCACGGGCGTGCTGCACGTGGGGCTGGCTTCGATTTATGCGCTGGTCGCTGCCTGGCTGGCGCGGGGCGGGGCGGCGTTTGGCGGTCCGGGCGACCCGGGCGGATTCGCGGGTGCCATGCAGCGCGCCGGCCACGCTGGGCGCAACCCCATGCGGCGGCCCGCGGGGCTGGCGTTTGCCGCGGTGGCCATGGTGGTGATGCTGCTGATCCTGCAGCCGGCGATCAAGAGCGCCGGGCAGGCAATGGACTGGCGCCTTTTCGATACCGTGGCGCAGATGCAGGGGGCCGACCAGCTCTCGTGGCGCGCCGCGATGTGGACGCATGCGTGGGCGATGTTCCGCGCGCATCCGTGGCTTGGGGTGGGTTGGGGCGAATACGGCTGGGCACAGTTCCAGCAGCTCGCGCAGGTGGGCGTGAAAGTGGAGATGTCGCTGCATGCGCACAATGCTGTGCTCGACATGCTGGCCAAGACGGGCGTGATCGGCGCGGCGGGTGTGTTCCTGAGCCTGCTGGCATGGCTATGGCGCGTGGCGCGCCAGCGCTTGTGGCGCGGGGATGCGCCCGAGCGCGCGCAGACGGGGCTGGTGCTGGCCTGGCTGGCGATGCTGTGTGCGCATTCCATGCTGGAGTACCCGCTGCACTACCTGTATTTCGTGCTGCCGTTCTGCTTCTTGCTGGGCTGGCTGGAGCCATCGGGCTTCGGCCGCCTGCGCGTGCCGCGCAGGTTTGCCGTGCTGGCGGGCGTGGTATTCGCTGGCGTGGCGGCGGCCATCCTGGCCACCATGTGGCAAGACTACCGGCGTGCCGAGGCGCGCGAGTACGCACGCGCCGAGCGCCGGGCCGCACTGCCGATGCCGAACTTCTGGTTCCGGCAAGCGGCCGCGTCGGACGCGATCGAGGAGGCGAAGATCACGCCGGAGAACGCGGCGCAGTTGCTCGGGCCCCATATCGCCGCGGTGCACCTGCTGCCGACGCCGACGCTGATCTCGCGCACTGCCTGGCTGATGGCGCTGACCGGTGACCCGGTACAGGCCCGTGCATGGCTGGAGCGCCTGCGCTTTTACTTCGCGGGGGATGAGGCTAACCAGTTCGCGGCACTCGCCCGTGGCTGCGCTGAAGTCGACGCCGCGGCGCGGCCGCGGGATTTCTGCGACTGGGTGCAGCTGCGCGCCAAACACAAAGCAGAGTGAGCGTCCCTGAGCCGGGCCGCGCCACCCAGGGCTATTGCGGCGCGTAGCCCGGGGGCGGGGGCGGCGGATAGTAGTACGTCGGCGCGGCAGCCGGACGCGGGGTTGAGGCCATGCGCCCGTAGACCGGCACCCGGTTGCCGCTTGCGTACATGCATTGCACATACGCTGTGTCGTACTGACGCTGGCTGCCGTAGCCGGCATATTGGGCATTGCCTGCCCCGACCGCCGCGCCGGTGAGCAGGCCGACACCTGCGCCCACCGCCGCGCCCGAGCCGCCATTGAAGGCCGCCCCGGCCGCCGCGCCCAGCGCGGTGCCCACCACGGCGCTGCCTACCGCGCTATTGGTGGCCGCCTGGTTGGCGGTCACACCCCCTACCTGGCCAAAGGCGTACTGGCGGCAGCTATTGTCGTCGGCCCGGAACTGGTCGAAGTTCTTGCCGGTGCCCGGCAGCACCATCACGCTGGGGCCATTGGGCATCACGGCGCACCCGGCCAGCACCATCGCCGCGAGCGGCAGGCTCAGCAGGATTGGCAGGCTGGGGCGGTTGACGTGGTTAAGGACTTTCATCTCGGCACCTCGATACCTTGGTCTTCGATTGCTCGCCGCGCCGTGGGCGTTTCGGGCATTCAGCGTACCTGCCCTGCCAGGCGTCAGACGCTAGGCGGGTGGCTGTGCCGGCACCTTATGCCAGCCGCCGGGACAAGCCTTGATGTACGGGTAGTAGCCATCCGGCCGCGCGCAGCGATACCAAAACGCCTGCTGCTGGGGCACGGGTGCCGCGACACCGCCGCTGTCCATTTCCATCGTGCCGTCCTGGCCCTGCTCGATGTATTGCGGCGGCGACACAGGTACCCCGACGACCGCGGGACCGTAGGCGTAGCCGGGCGGGTAGTAGTACGGGTAGGGGTAGCCCCACCCGTATCCGTAGCCAAATCCGGGACCGATGTAGACGCCTACGCTGCTGTGCCAGCCACCGCCGCCGTGCCATCCGCCACCACCGTGCCAGCCGCCGCCTCTTCCCGCCAGCGCGGTACCGCTCGCGCCCAGCGCTGCCAACACCAGCAAGAGCTGGCCAACCCTACGCCCGTTCATGTTGCCCACCTTGGATCGACGCGGAACGTGGTCCCGCCGGCGGCGCAGTTCGCGCCCCCTAGATTGCATTGAATACCAATTTGCCGTAGCCCGCGATGTGACGCCTGCTGGCGAAATGCGGCGTTACGCTTGTTACAGCGGAAGCGGCTCTGGCGTAAGACTGTGTCAGGTTTGGTAAGAAAGGCGACTCGCGGTGGCGATGCGGATCAGGCACATGCGGTGCGTGCCGGACGTCCTGCTCAGGTGCCTGAGACCCAATCCCCCGACTTCCCTCCATGCTTCTCCAGCAGCTTCACGTCGCCCATCACCATGCCGCGGTCGACCGCCTTGCACATGTCGTAGATGGTCAGCAGCGCCACCTGCACGCCGGTCAGCGCTTCCATCTCCACACCGGTCTGGCCGTGGGTTTCGGTGCGCACGGTGCAGCGGATGGTGGCGCTGGCCTCGTCCAGCGTGTAGTCCACCGCCACCTTGGTGAGCGAGATCGGGTGGCATAGCGGGATCAGGTCGGAGGTGCGCTTGGTGGCCATGATGGCGGCCACGCGCGCAATGCCTAGCACGTCGCCCTTCTTGGCCGTGCCGTCGCGCACCAGCGCAAAGGTGGCGGGCAGCATGGTGATGGTGCCGGTGGCGATGGCCACGCGGTGGCTGTGCGCCTTGGCGCCGACGTCGACCATATGGGCTTGTCCGGCGGAATCGAAATGGGTGAGCTGGCTCATGGCGTGGACCTGGCGGATGGCGGGAATGAATGCGTGACGGATGCGCTTGCCGCGTATGCCGGGGCGGTGCGTGGCAAGACCGGGCGACGCCCGATGGGAATGGCTTCCGCAGGCCGCTATCATAGCAACATGCGTAAGAACCAAACGCTCGCCGGAGCGCTCACCTTGCCCGCCCGACGGGCGCGCCTCATGTCTTCCAGGCCTCCCGGGGGCCTTGGCCGCCGCTCGCTCGCGGCGCTGGTGGCGCTGACGATCGCGCTGCCCGCCTGGCCCCAGCAACGCCTGCTGCTGAACGACCCCACGCGTACCGCGGCGGCGGCGGCGGCGGCGGCGCCGGAGAGCGACAGCCGCGACGGCGGCGACCAGGTCTATGACAACCTGAACCGCAGCGTGAAGGCGGGGCAGAAATCCGATTTTGGCCTGCGCAGCAACAACACCGTGGTGGAGACCTCCGGCGTGCAGCTGCCCGACCTGGGCGATCCGTCCACCGCGTCGCTCACGCCCGACATGGAGCGGCGCCTGGGCGACCGCATCATGCGCGAGATCCGGCGCGATCCGGACTACGTGTCCGACGCGCTGCTGGCCGACTACCTGAACGCGCTTGGCTATCGGCTGGTGCAGGCGGCGCGCCGGCAAAACATCTCCGGCTCCACCGGCGCCGGCACCTTTGCCACGGGCTTCGAGCTGTTCGCGGTGCGCGACCGCAGCATCAACGCTTTTGCGCTGCCCGGCGGGTATATCGGTGTGCACACCGGCCTGCTGGTGCAGTCCGATACCGAATCCGAGCTGGCCTCGGTGCTCGGCCACGAAATCGGCCACGTGATGCAGCGGCATATCGCGCGCGGCATCACCACGCAGGACCAGTCGATGTGGATCGCGCTGGCCTCGATGGTGCTGGCCGGGCTGGCCGCCACCAAGAGCGGCGACGCGGCCGCGGCGCTGGCCATGGGCGGGCAGGCTGCGGCGGTGTCCAACCAGCTGTCTTTCTCGCGCGGCGCCGAGCGCGAGGCGGACCGGGTCGGCTTCCAGATCATGACCGCGGCGGGGTTTGACCCCCAGGGCATGCCCGACTTCTTCAAGCGGCTGCAGCGCGTGGTGGGGATTTCGGAGAGCTCGATGCCGTCGTATGTGCGCACCCACCCGCTTACCTCCGAGCGGATCGCCGACATGCAGGACCGCGTGAGCCATGTGGCCGTGCGCCGCGTGGCGAGCACGCCTGAGTATGAGTTCGCGCGGATGCGCTCCCGCATCCTGCAGGAAACCACGCCGAGCGATCTGCAGAACGCGCGCGCGGCGCTGCAGACGCAGCTGGCGGCAGCCTCGCCGGCGCGCCTGCCTGCGCTTTACTACGGCATCGCGTTCGCCGAGCAGCGGCTGGGCCGCAACGCCGCGGCCGAGCAGTCGCTGGCCGAAGCCCGCCGCTTGTACGGCACGATCCCAAGCGCTACCTCGGGCAGCCCCATGCTGGATGTGATGGCGATCGAGCTGGCGCGCGCGCAGGGACGCCAGCAGGACGCGCTGAACCAGGCGGTGGCGTCGATGAAAGCGTTCCCGTTGTCGCACGCGGTGGCGCTGAGCTATGCCGCGACCTTGCTCGGCGCCGGCCGGATGGACCAGGCAGTGACCTTCCTGCGCGAGCGCACGCGTGAGGAGATCGCACGCTCCGAGTGGTGGGACATGCTGGCGCGGGCCTACGCCGCGCAGGGCCGGCGGGTGCAGCAACACCAGGCGCTGGCGGAGAAATACGCGGTGGATGGCGCCTACCAGGCCGCCATCGAGCAGTTGCAGATCGCGCGCAAGGCGGGCGACGGCGATTTCTACACGCTGTCGGAAGTCGATGCGCGGCTGCACCAGCTGGAGCGCCAGTACCGCGAGGAAAAGCAGGACAACAAGGGCATGCCTAACTGACGCGATGGCGCACTGGCGCCGTCACTCAGGCAGCCTGTTCCCCCGCGGGCGGTTGCGGCTGGCGCACAAAGCCGTAGCGCGCCGGCACTTCGTCCTCTGCGATCGGCTCGACCTGCACGTCGGCGCCATTGAAATGAAACACGCCGAGGTTGCCGCCGCAGGCCTCGCCGTGCCAGGTGCAGGCGCTGCTGAAGCCATCGAGATCATGGTCGTGCAGCAGCGCGGCCTGCAGGCCGCCGCCGCTCTCGCCTTCCACCGTGCCCGCCAGCACCACATTGCCGTGCTCGTCCGCATGGCAGCCATGCAGCGTGAAGGCACGCTGCGAGGTGGTGTGTAGCTTGCCCTGGTGCAGCCGCACGATCCACGGCGCATAGGCCAGCGACACGAACACGCGCTGCGGGCCGTTCTGGAAATACCAGGCGCCGCGTTCGTCGGGCTGGTAGTTGCGCTCGATAAAGGCGATCAGCGCCTCGTGGCGGATCGGGTCGCCGGACAGGCCGTGCTGCTGGGCATACTCGTTGCGTATGCGCCATTGCCCACGCCGGTCCAGCGCCAGCCAGCCGTAGCAGTTGGGTACGTTGGGCCAGCGGGCCATGGCTTGCTTGACTGTCTCATCCATCTTCGGTGCCTCCTTGCGGGACCGCCCGTGCCCGGGCACCCCGCTCGCATTCGTTCTGGCGACGCCTGTCGCGCAGGCGCGGCCCGCACTCTCCGTGGCCTTAAGCCACGGCGTCGAAAAACCGCAGCATGCGCGCTGGCAGCCACTCGATATGCCCCGCATAGGGCAGCAACGGCAGGGCGCGCAGCCTATCTTCGCGCGGTGTCATGAAACCGACGTGACCACCATGCTCGGGCTGCTCCAGCCAGACCTGCGGGCTGACCTCGGCGGGGCCCGGCAGGTGGCGCGCCGGCAGGAAGGGGTCGTTGCGCGCGTTGAGCACCAGCGTGGGCACTTTGATTTCGCCGAGCACCGGCTTGCTGGATGCGCGCGCCCAGTAGTCATCGGTATCGCGAAAGCCGTGCAGCGGCGCCGTCACGATATTGTCGAACGCGTACAGGTCGCGGCTGGCGAGCATGGCCTCGCGGTCGAACAGCCCGGGATACTGGCTCAGCTTGGCCAGCGACTTGCGTTTCAGGGTTTGCAGGAACATGCGCGTGTACAGCATGTTGAAGCCCTGCGACAGCGCCGCGCCGCCGCCGGCCAGGTCCAGCGGGGCCGAGACCGATGCCGCCGCGCTGATAAAGCCCGCGGCGCTGCCTTGTTCGCCGAGCAGGCGCAGCAGGGCATTGCCGCCGAGCGAAATGCCTACCACCAGCAGCTTGCGCCCGTGGCCGCAATATTGGCGGTGAAGACGTTCCAGGATCCAGTGGAGTTCCTCGGCGTCGCCGGAGTGATAGAAGCGCGGCGCCAGGTTCAGCTCGCCCGAGCAGCCGCGAAAGTGCGGGATCACGCCCTGCCAGCCGCGCGCCGCCAGCGCATGCATCAGGGCCTGCGCGTAATGGCTGCCGGAGTCGCCTTCCAGGCCATGGAACATCACCAGCAGCGGGGTATCGGGCGTGACCGGGTGCGTGGTCCAGTCCAGGTCGACGAAGTCGTCGTCCGGGGCGGTCCAGCGCTCGCGCTTGAAACTGACGCGCGGCGGGCGCTGCGCGAAGCGCGCCGGGATGATGGTCTGCGCATGGCCGCCGGCGAGCCACCAGGGCATGCGGCGGCCGCCGCCGAACGAGGAGGCGGCGCGGATGTCGTCCGGTGCGGGCCGGTGGTGCGAAGGCGGAAGCTGGCTCATGCCTGCAAGGCTTTAGGCGATCATGCGACGCGCGCACGGGCTGGCCGGCCCGTGCGCGCTGCGTCCAATCCTAGTGGAGGGCCTGGCCTGGCGCCGTGCTCACGGTCGCGACCTGGGCAGCGTTGGCCGGGCTGCAATGGATGTGCGCCAGGCGCCAGCCCTCGTGGTTCTGCATCAGCACATAGGTGGTGTGCACGTAGAGGTCGGCTTCGACGCGGTCGTCGCCAAAGCGCAGGGCTTCGGTCACGTCGAAGATGGCGACGCCCATCGAGGTATGGCTGCTGGTCTCGATCACGTCGATCAGCACCGGCTGTACGTCCAGCAACTGCGCGAAGGCCTGGCGCAGGTGCTCATGGCCGATCAGGCGCTGGCCGTCCGGCATCACGCAGGTAACCGAGTCTTCATCCAGCCACAGGCGCAGCGCGCCGTCGGCATCGCGCAGCTTCATGGCCTCGCGAAAGGCTTCGACGATGTCTTCGGCGGAATCGAACAGGCGGGCAAAACGCGGCATGGTGGACTGGGCTCAGGGATTCGTTGGCCGGATAAACACGAACGGCGGGTCAGCGCTTCAGGCCCGGTGCAGGAGCTTGCGCAGCTCCACAAACACCATTTCGGGCTCGATGTCCTTCAGGCAGCGCAGGTGGCCAAGCGGGCACTCGCGCTTGAAGCACGGACTGCATTCGAGCTGCAGCCACATGATACTCGCAGCCTGCGACAGCGGGGGTGTATGGCGCGGGTCACTGGAGCCGAACACCGCCACCTGTGGCCGGTTCAGCGCCGCGGTGACGTGCATCAGGCCGGAGTCGTTGCAGACAGCCGCTTCCGACATGGCCAGCAGGTCCACGGCATCGTCCAGCGAGGTCTGGCCGCACAGGTTGCGCACGAAGGGCGCGCCCTTGACGATCTCGTCGGCGATCTCGGCGTCCTTGGGCGAGCCCAGGGTGACCATCTGCGCATACGGGAACGAGCGCTTGAGCATCTGCGCAAGCTCGGCGAAGTGCGCGGCCGGCCAGCGCTTGGCGGGGCCGAACTCCGCGCCCGGGCAGAAGGCGATCAGGCGCGTCTGCGGGGCAATGCCGAAGCGCTCCGCGGTCTTGGCCATGCGCACCGGGTCGGTCCGCAGGCGCGGCTCGGGCAGGTTCGCCGGCAGGCGGGCGCCGGGCTTGAGCGCCAGCCGCGCGTAGTGCTCCACCATGGGCGGGCGCTGGTCGCGGGGCGGATTGCCATGGCGGATATTGAGCAGGCCGAAGCGGGCCTCGCCGCGATAGCCGACGCGCAGCGGGATGCCGGCCAGCCAGGGGATCAGCGCGGACTTGAGCGAGTTCGGCAGCACATAGGCCGCGTCGTAGCCTTCGTTCTTGAGCTGCTGGGAGAACATCAGCCGTGCCGAGAGCTGCAGCTTGCCGTGCGCCAGTTCGCTGGGGAAGACCTGGTGGATCTCGGGCATGCGGGCCAGCACCGGCGCCACCCATTTAGGGGCGAGGGCGTCGATCTGCAGGCGCGGATGGCGCGCTTTCATGAGGGTGAAGAGCGGCTGCGCCATCAGGGCGTCGCCGATCCAGTTGGGGGCGATGACGAGGGCTTTTTTCATGAATGGGGCGCTGCCGGAAGGGTTGGCGTGGCGCAAGCTGCGCGCGCCACGCACGCCAACGCGCCGGCGCGCCGCATGGCGGGCCGGAGCATCGGGGTGGTGCGGTCAAGCGTGGGCCGTGTCAGTGGTGACCCTTGATCACGGTGCCGGGCTTGAGCTTGTAGACGGTACCGCAGTACGGGCACTTCACCTCGCCGGTGTCGGTCACGTCGAGGAAGACGCGCGGATGGTAGTTCCAGGTCGGCGTGTTGCCGGTGGGGCAGTGCAGCGGAAGGTCTTCCGCGCCGATTTCGATCAGGGAGGCGGTTTGCGTCATGGTGTTGCGGGGATGGTTTTAGTCTTTAGTCTTTTGTACGGACTGAAGTATGACTGGTTAAGCGGTTCGTGATTGCCTGGCGAGTTTCCGGGTCCCGGGGTGGTTTCAGACCACGGTCAGCCAGTGCTTGTATTGCTCATTGGTGCCGCCGACCGCCGAGAAGAAGGCGTCCTGCACGCGCTTGGTCACCGGGCCGCGGCGGCCTTCTCCGATCACGCGGTCGTCGAGCTCGCGGATCGGCGTGACTTCGGCCGCGGTGCCGGTGAAGAAGGCCTCGTCCGAGCAGTACACCTCGTCGCGGGTGATGCGCTTCTCGCGCACCTCGATGCCGAGATCGCGGGCGATGGTGAGGATGGCGTCGCGGGTGATGCCGTCCAGGCACGAGGCCAGGTCAGGCGTATAGATCACGCCGTCGCGCACCACGAACACGTTTTCGCCCGAGCCTTCGCTGACGTAACCTTCGGTATCCAGCAGCAGGGCTTCGTCGTAGCCCATGCTGGTGGCTTCCTGGTTGGCCAGGATCGAGTTGATGTAGTAGCCGCTGGCCTTGGCCCGCACCAGCGACACATTGACGTGGTGGCGGGTGAAGGAAGAGGTCTTGACGCGGATGCCGCGCTCCAGGCCTTCCTCGCCCAGGTAGGCGCCCCACGGCCACGCGGCAATGGCCACGTGGATGGTGTTGCCCCTGGCCGAGACGCCCATTTTTTCCGAGCCGATCCAGACCAGCGGGCGGATGTAGCAGGACTCGAGCTGGTTGGCCTTCACCACCTCGCGCTGCGCCGCTTCCAGCGTAGCCGCGTCGAACGGCATCTGCATCTGGAAGATCTTGGCCGAGTTGAACAGGCGGCGGGTGTGTTCCTTGAGGCGGAAGATCGCGGTGCCGGCCGGCGTCTTGTAGGCGCGTACGCCCTCGAACACGCCCATGCCGTAATGCAAGGTATGGGTCAGCACATGGATCTTGGCGTCACGCCATTCGATCAACTTGCCGTCCATCCAGATTTTTCCGTCGCGATCCGCCATTGACATGGTTCTCTCCCTGAGCGCCGTCAGCAATGCAAAAAAGACATTGTAAACCCCGGGACCCCCTGTGCCAACGCGGCCGCGGGTCCGCGGGGGTCTAAAATCGTCACATTGTGTATGCCGCCACTGCCACCTGTGACCCTACCGCCGTCGTCCGGACCTATCGCCTTCCACCTCGATCCGCATGGGTCCAGGCGTGCCGCGCAGTTGCGCGAGACGCTGTTCTCGGGGGCCGCGCAGGCGGAGATCGACGCCCTGGTGGCGCCGTGGGAGATAGGTCCCAGCCTGCCCCGCATCCTGCTGTCCGTGGCGTATGGGAACGACGATCCCGCAGCGCTCGAACGCGTGGTGCCGGCGTGGCGATGGCGCATCCTGCAGGCGGCGCTGAATGCGCTGTGCGCTGACTGGGACCCGCGCCTGCGGCCTTACCTCGACTATCTGGCTGCCATGCAGGCGGGGCGGGCCGCCGAATTCGCGGCGCTTCCGGCTTCATTGCGCGCGGCGTTCGCAGAAGGCTTGCTGTACGGCGAAGAGCGCCAGCGTGCGATGGCGGCGGTGGCGCCTTCTGCCACGTCCGCCTCGTCTGCCCCGGATGCCGCGCCGGGCAACGGTTTCGGGCCGGCGCTGCGCGCCTTCGCCGAGGTCGGGGACGGCGACTGGGCGGCCGCGCAGGCGGGGTTCGAGACCGCACTGAGGCGCCTCAGGGCGCAGCTCGGCCGGCGCACCGGATTGCTGCCGGCTGCGCTGGCGCCTTGCTACCCGCTGTCGTTGCTGGCCCAGCGCACGCCCGCCCACCTCGAACAAGCCCGCAAGTTCTGCCAGGCGGAAGCGGGCACGCGCAGCCCGCAGCCCACCGAGCGCTGGGGGCTGTGGTGCCACGTGCTGGCGGTGCATAAGGGCGAAGCGCGCCTGGACGAAGCCGCGTTCGAATTGCGCCCCGAGGTGCCGCCGCTCGCGCAGTTCTGGCGCGTGCTGCTGCGCGCATGGGCCGGCGATGTGGCGCAGGCCAGCGGCCGGCGCCAGCCGGCAGCCGCCCGTGCCGAAGCCATCGCGGCGCTGCGCGAGCGCCTGCAGGCCTGCGGCCATCACTGGTTCATCCAGCAACTGGATGCCGCCCTGGCGCTTGAAGCCGGCGAACCCGTGCCGGAGACCTTCTTCGCCGGCCAGCGCCAGGAAAGCTGGCGGCTTGCGCTCGAGGCTTTGCAAGCCCTCGCGGGCGAGACGCGCGCGCCCGACGGCGCTAGCGCCAGCCGCCTGCTGTGGGCGTTGACGATCGACGCCGATGGCGCGGTCGGCACCATCGAGCCGCTGGAGCAGCAGCGCGGCCCGCGCGGCTGGAACAAGCCGCGTCCCGTGCCGCTGGCCCGCCTGGCCGAAGACGACCGGCTCGAGCCGTGGGACGCCCGCGTGGCCCGTGCGGTTCGCCGCGACCAGTCCTATCACCGGCGCTACGTGCTCGATCGCGCCGCCGCCATGCTGGCGCTGGTCGGGCATCCGGGCGTGGTGCTGGCGCAGGCCCCCGAGCAGACGCTGGAAGTGGTGGAGGGCGCGCCCACGCTGGAAGTGGTGCGCCAGGGCGGCCGCTACACCTTGCGGGTCTCGCCCCCGGTGCGCGAGGCCCCAGCCATGGACAGCTTCCTGCCCGCCGGCAGCCGCGCCGATGCCGAAGCCTTGCGCCAGATCACCGTGCTGCGCGAAGGCTCGCAGCGCCTGCGCGTGATCCGGCTCACGCCGGCGCAGCAGGGCGCGGCGCAGCTGATCGCCGACGGGCTGGCCGTGCCGGCCGAGGCGCATGCCCAGCTCGACGCCACACTGCGCGCGCTGTCGGGACATTTCCAGGTGCACTCCGACCACGATGGCAGCGCCCGCGAACTCGAGACCGAGAGCCGGCTGCGCGCCGAACTATCGCCGCTGGGCGAAGGCCTGGCCCTGCGGCTGGTGGTCACCCCGCTGGGCCCGCTCGGGCCGCGGCTGGCCCCGGGCAACGGGCGCGAGCGCCTGATGGCGGCGGTCAATGGGGAAAGCCTGGCCACGGTGCGCGAGCTCAAGGCCGAGCTGGCCCACGTGACCGAAGTCTTCGACGCGCTGCCCTTCCTGGTGCCGCGCTCGCCGGAAAGCGGCGAATACGACTGGACCCTGGCCGACCCGGAGGAAGCCTTGTCGGTGGTCGAGCAGTTGCCCGGGCTGCCCGGCGTGCTGGCGGTGGAATGGCCCCGGGGCAAGGAAATCCGCGTGGTGGGCGCCGACATCCCCCAACTGGCGGTGCACATCGAAACCGAGAGCGAATGGTTCAAGCTGGCCGGCGAGCTGAGCGTGGCCGAGGGGCTGGTGCTGCAGCTCGGCCAGTTGCTGGCCTGGGCCGGCAGCCATGCCGGGCGCTTCATGCCGATGGGGCAGGGTGTCTATGTGGCGCTCACGCGCAGCCTGTGCGCGCGGTTGCGCGACCTGGCGAGCGTCGCCCACAACGTGCCCGACGGCATCAAGGTGCCGCTGATGGCGGCGCCCTGGCTGGACGACGTGCTGGCCGGCGCGGGAATCGACCCCGACCAGCATTTCCGCCAGCGCGTGGCGCGGCTGCGCCGGGCGCGCAATAGCGACGCGGTGTTGCCGCCCAACCTGGCCGCCGAGCTGCGGCCCTACCAGGAAGACGGTTACCGCTGGGCCATGTCGCTGGCCGAGGCCGGCTTTGGCGCCTGCCTGGCCGACGACATGGGGCTGGGCAAGACGCTGCAAGCGCTGGCGGTGATGCTGGCGCGTGCCGACGGCGGCGCTGCGCTGGTGATCGCGCCGACCTCGGTGTGCGGCAACTGGGCCGAGGAAGCAAGGCGCTTCGCGCCGACGCTGCGCGTGCACATCTATGCCGAGGGCGAGCGCGCGGCCTTGCTGGAACAGGCCGGGCCACATGACGTGGTGATCGTCTCTTACACGTTGCTGCTGCAGGCGCGCGACGCCTTCTGCCAGCGCGAGTGGCACACGGTGGTGGCCGACGAGGCGCAGGCGTTCAAGAACGCCGCCACCAAGCGCTCGCAGGCGGTGTTCGAGCTGCGGGCCGATTTCCGCATGGCGCTGTCTGGCACGCCGGTGGAAAACCGGCTGGCCGAGCTGTGGTCGATCATGCGCTTTTGCAACCCCGGCCTGCTCGGCTCGCTGGTCCGCTTCAACGAGCACTTCGCGGTGCCGATCGAGCGCAATGGCGTGCGCGAGGCGGCCCAGCGGCTGCGCCGCATGATCGCGCCGTTCGTCATGCGCCGGACCAAGGCCCAGGTACTGGACGAACTGCCGCCGCGCACCGAACTGGTGTTGCGCATCGAGCAGGACCCGATCGAGGCGGCCCACTACGAAGCGCTGCGCCGCCAGGCGCTGGCCGAAGCCGAGGCCGTGGTCAAAGGCCCGAAGGCTCGCAAGACCGCCGCCGGCCAGCCCGCGGCCGAGGCGCGCATCCATGTGCTGGCCCAACTGATGCGGATGCGCCGAGCCGCCTGTGACGCGCGCCTGGTCACGCCCGAGCTGGAACTGGAACTCGGGCAGGAGGGCGCCAAGGTGCGCGCCTTCGTGCAACTGGCGGGCGAACTGGCCGCCAACGGTCACAAGACGCTGGTCTTCAGCCAGTTCGTCGATTTCCTGCAGTTGCTGCGCCGGGGGCTCGATGCGGCCGGCCTCGCCTGGCAATACCTCGACGGCGCCACGCCGGCGGCCGAGCGCACGCGGCGCGTGGCGGCGTTCCAGGCCGGCGCGGGCGATGTCTTCCTGATCAGCCTGAAGGCGGGCGGCTTCGGCCTCAACCTGACGGCTGCCGACTACGTGATCATCGCCGACCCCTGGTGGAACCCGGCGGCAGAGGACCAGGCCATGGGCCGCGCCCACCGCATCGGGCAGCAGCGCCCGGTGACGGTCTACCGCCTGATCAGCGCGGGGACCATCGAGGAACGCATTCTCACGCTGCATCACGGCAAGCGCGCGCTGGCCGATGGGATCCTGGAGGCGGGCGAGGACGGCGGGGCCGGCTTTATCGGCACGGCGGCAGCGCTGCCGGACATCGACGAACTGGTGGGGCTGCTGCGCAGCTAGGGGCGCAAGGGGTGCTTCCGTCGGCCGGGTCGATCGGGATGGCACCGGGGTTCCGCCCCATGTCTGCTTATACCAACATGGCATACCTTCAAGCGAACTCCATCGTTGGTAATGCGGCGGATCGTTGGTATCTTGCTGTCTTGACCCGGGGCGCCAGACCCCGGCCGGCAGCCCCGACCCGCATTCTTTTTTCGACGGTACCCCCCATGTTCCGCACAGCTACCCGCCGCATCTCGCACGTTTTCCATTCGTCCCGTGCTTCCCGCCTGGCCGCCGGCCTTGGCTTGCTGGCCGCGCTGAGCATGGTGGCCGCGCCGGCCCGCGCGCAGGACCCGGCGTGGCCGACCCAGCCGATCACCATCCTGATGGGCTTTACCGCTGGCTCCGGCGTGGACATGGTTGGCCGCACGCTGCAGGAATCGCTGCAGAAGTCGCTCAAGGCCACCATCATCTATGACTACCGCCCCGGCGCCGGCGGCAATGTCGCCTCCGAAGTGGTGGCGCATGCCAAGCCCGATGGCTACACGCTGCTGCTCGGCACCGCGGCCACGCACGGCATCAACCCGGCCCTGTACAAGAGCCTGCCGTTCGACGCCGAAGCCGATTTCACGCCCGTGGCGCCGCTGGTCGAAGTCTCCAACGTGCTGACCGTGAACCCCGCCGTGATCGACGTGAAGTCGGTCAAGGAGTTCATCGAGAAGGTCAAGGCCAACCCCGGCAAGTACAACTATGCGTCGACCGGCAACGGGACCGGCACCCACCTGGCCTTTGCGGAGTTCAACGCGCGCGCCGGCCTGGATATGGTCCACGTGCCATACAAGGGCGGGCCCGATGCGCTGCAGGCCGTGCTCAAGGGGGAGGTGTGCTGCATTTTTAATCAGGTGCAGAGCGTGTTGCCGCAATATCGCGCTGGCAAGGTGCGGCTGCTTGGCGTCACCACCAAGAACCATGTGGCGGTGATTCCCGAAGTGCCTACCATCGCCGAGAGCGCCTTGCCTGGCTTCAACAGCACCATCTGGTTTGGCTTCTTCGGTCCCAAGGGGCTCGACCCCAAGATCAGCAAGAAGATCAATGATGCGGTCAAGGTCGCGCTGGAAACGCCGGCGATCCGGCAGAAGCTGATCGAGGCAGGCAATTCGCCACGGATCGAGACGGTCGAGCAGTTCCGCGGCACTGTGAAGGCGGATCGGCAGAAGTGGGCGGGAGTGGTGAAGAGTGTTGGGGCGTCTATTGATTGATATGGTGTTGGGTGATTGGGGGCAAGGGCAGAACCGTTGGCTCTTGCTGCTTAGTTGGTGATTTTTTTGCGGTGTTGGCTTTTGCACCCAAGTGCCGTACGACATCCCCCTGCGGGGGCTGCCGGTCACTTTTCTTTGCGCGGCAAAGAGGGTGAGGACAAATTCAGGCATTGGTCAATCGGCGTACGAGCAAACGTGCCTGAGATAGCCAGACCCAGGCGGTTGCGCTGGCGATG